>PLEU01000179.1 GCA_003136515.1 Spartobacteria bacterium | reverse complement strand
TCTAATTCAGTCTGCGCGGCAACAAGCTGATTTTGTATAGTTGCCGCGCAGACTGAATTAGATGCCCTCAAGACCCAATATAGCGATGACAACATAAGGGTACGTTCCTTCAGAGCCCGTATAAGCGAGCTTCAGAGCCAATTACGTAAGGTAAATGGGATAGGCCATGTCGGAAATTCTACCCTTGAAGCTAATCAACTATCTCCAAACATTCGGGAGCTGCCCCTCATCGGAGCTACAT
This sequence comes from Spartobacteria bacterium, assembly GCA_003136515.1. The sequence continues at coordinate 2,745 of PLEU01000179.1, read as the reverse complement.
ATTCCGATCTTTCGAGACAGATGATCCTAGAACAGGACATTTATCAAACACTAACGAAGCAATATGAACTTGCAAAGGTTCAGGAAGCGAAGGAGATACCAACGATTAAAGTTCTTGACGGACCAGACCTGGCAGAGGTCAAGTCATCTCCGCACCGCATGCAAATTGTCTTCCTGGGGACACTCTTGTCTTTTTTCCTTGGTGCGACTTGGGTAATTGCCCGGACTATTTGGAGCATCACTTTGGAAAACCATCCCTCAAAGATATTTGTCCGAAAACTGATGCTTGCGCTTCATCGCGGTGCCTCCTGATCCAGTAGGGAAGCTCTGCGCAGTGTGGTGGTTCTTGATGGCCATGAGTTGTTCGCTAACGAGTGGCCGATTTTTCGGCTCATGACATATGCAGTTATTTTTTTGGTGTGCATTGGAGGCTATTTTTCGGCCTCCGGACACACGTCTACCCCAGCACTGCCAGACATTTGCGGTGCATATAGAGATTCACCGCAAACGAAGTTCGCGCACAACCGGTGATGGTTCTTCGCGATGCCCCGGCCCCGGTATCTTGCCTGTCGAAGCCGAATACTGGCTTCAGGATGCGGAGCGGATGTTCCACCTTAGCCCGCACGCTGGACTTAATCCGGTTCTTCTTTTTCTCTAACTCATAGACATAGTGCTTGAACTTGACCCGGCTACAGGTCATCTGCTGGATCTTGGGAGTGGCCATCTTTGATGGCTTCGTTCTGACCGTGATAGCCGCTGGCAATCTGGTTCAAAAGATCAGGCAGGCCAGGCCCTAGTGGGGCTTCAGAATAATGTAGGGAACGTCACCGGCGGAGAACTCACTTCTCAATATTGGGTTGGCGAATGGTGGCGCATGGTCTCCGACTATAACGAAGACCGTTGGTCGACTTAGGTTTGCCATAGCAAGCTTGGAAACCGATTCATGAACGTTTGAGACAAGGTGATACCAGGAACAAAGCGCCGCCTGTGTTGAGGGTATTGGAACGATGGAACAGGATGTCAAAACCGAAGGAGGAGGTGGGACAGGGACTGGAAGATGAGAGTTCAGCGTAACCCAATAGACAAAAGTTGGCTTTGGGCTCTTCTCTTCTAAGTGTTGGCTAATCCACTGAGCAATAGAAGTATCACAGGTCCCAACGAAAGCTCCTGTACAGTCTTGTAAGCCCTCTTTCCGAAACTGCTTTCTGAACCATTGATCTTGAAAACCCAGCACTTCGTACCATGTAGAACGACTGAACATGCTTCCGTCCATCCCATGCAGAGCCATGGTCTGATAACCCAAAGACGCGAGCCTGTCTGGTAGACATCCTTGAGACTCACTGGTTGAGATGTTCATGATATGGAAGCCTAGCTTGTTCCCGCAGAGCTCTCGAGCCTCAGCCGCAACGGTTGATCCGTTAAAAGGTACTGTGCCTTGTATTACATCGTAATGAGCGAGCAAGTCTGCATGGAAGTACGGCAAGACTAAAGCATTACGAATGGAGGGGTTTGCGTCTAATCCCCAGGACTCAAGTACGATCACAACCAGATTCGGCTTCGTCGAAATTTCTAAATTCTCCGTGACTCTCGTGTTACGAATTGCCTGTTCCGTGGCACTGAGGGCAGGAGAATGGTCGTCCTGAAACGCATCCGAGGCGTTACGTTTCCCCCCAAACAATACTTCGTCATGCTCCAGGCGAATCAGGGGATACCGCGAAACCCACAGATTCTTGTAGTTGTTGAATTTGTTCGCATCAACAGGAGTCTCCAATCGGAATGGGTTTGGAACACGTCCTGTTTCACGGATCACGGATAAGCAATCAATAGAGCCGGCCAAGACGATGAACGCAGCAAGGCATACAACTGCAAGTGTGCGATGCACTCCACGTATCAGCTTGACCGGAAACAATGCTGCAACAGCTAGAATTAATATCACGACAGCTAAAAGAGCGGCGATACCAAGAAGGGTGGTCGTCGAAAGTTCACGGGCGAATGCAACGTTAGAGATGCATTCACTAGGGGTTAAATAATAAGTCTTACTTACACCGTTGAGAATGTCTGCTAGGACTACCAATAATAGAAGGCATGGAACAATCGCCCTTGGAACAAATAGACCAACCAATCCCACTGCGGCATATTCAAGACAAAACCATCCAAGAGGCAGCAGGCCGAGCCATCGGCTCGCAGCCCAGTAAGGCACATTTGTGGCCAAGACATAGAAGAGTACATATAAAACCCAGCGCCATTCTTCGTGAAATAGTCGAGAGAAAAAGCGTGATACAGCCAGTCTATCTACTTTCCTATGTGTCTCGGGGTTGCCCTGCTCTAACATGGGTCATCTCTATTCTGCACAAAGGGTTCTAGCGATAATCGGACACTGAATCGCAATACAATTGCGGGGCTTTCCTGGATAGCTACTTGAGATGAGTGGCAGCCCATTGAATCGATTGGGCTTGTTGGTGTTTTGGTTGAGGTGTGTTGAAAGGCACTCGCACTCCTTCAAAAAGAGGTGGAAGTGGGCTGCCGGGACACCGTTGAAACGACGCAGGGGACGCTTGACCTGGTTCCAGAAGTTCTCGCCGAACAGGGGCGATGCATCTGCGCTCTCCTGGGCCATCTTCTCGTCTAGATGATGGAAATACAACGCCGCCGTGATCTTGTTCACACTGACCAGAGAGGCCGCCGTTCTGGCAGTGGAGCCGGACACGAAATGCTCTATTATGCGTCTTTGCACTGCCCACTCCAA
>PLEU01000055.1 GCA_003136515.1 Spartobacteria bacterium | reverse complement strand
CTAAGCCTGAGCGCGGCAAGCGCCCAGGAAACGACTCCTTCCTCTCCTCCGGATACCCCTTCTCCTTCCCGGCCGATTTCCGTCGAGGGAACACTCATCCCGGTGCGGGTGGTTCGTCTGGCAAGCCGCTCCAAGGGAATCATCCAGTTTATCAGCGAGGAGGGCGATCATGTCCACGCGGGCGCGCCGCTCCTGATCCTTGAGGATTCCCAGGAGAAACTGGAAGTCGATCGTCAGAAAAAAATCCTCGAGCTGCGGGCCGTCGAGGAGGGAGCCGAGGAACAACTCCGGAAGAAGGATGTCGATAGCCCCCTGGAACTTGCCGAGAAAAAACTCAACCTCGACCTGGCGAAACTCAATGTGCAACAGGCCGAGAACCTGCTCAGCCTCCGCACCACCGCCGCCCCCTTCGAAGGTGTTGTCACCCAGCGCCTGCGGAGTGTGGGGGAGGCTGCGGATGAGCTCTCCCCGGTACTCACTCTGGTCGATATCAACAACCTCTATCTCGAATTCCATCTTCCCTCTTCCATGCGCGACCGCATCAGGGTAGGCCAGCCTGTCTCCATCCAGGTTGACAGCCCCTCTCCCGCCGAGGCCCGGGGCACCGTCCAGCTCTGCTCTCCCGTGATCGATCCCGCCAGCGGCNNCACCTGAGCGCAGGTGTGCGGGCCAAGGGCCTCATCACAACCGACGCCGCCGCAACGAATGGCTCTCCAGCTTCCAATGCAACTTCAGCTCCCCCTTCTTCCTCGACTCTCTCCAGTCCCTCGACTCCCTCTAGTCCCGTCACGGCAGTCTCCCCATGAGTCCCCCCGCTACGGACAGCATGGCCGCCCTGCGCCCGGGGCCTCTCCGCGCTGACCTTCAGACCAGCGAGCAAGTCCAGAGGGGACGACGCTACACCGTCATCAAGAGCCCCCTGACCCTCACTTACTTTCGCCTCCCCTCGGAGCACTTTGCAGCGGCGAGGGAATATGACGGCAAGCGGACATTGCGCGACATTGCCCTCTCGCTCGGCACGCATCATCCCTACTGGAGAGCCCTTCCCGAGGAGGAAGCCGTCGAGGAGCTTGGCCAGCTTGCCATGCAGTTGGCTAGCGGCGGTCTTCTCCATCTCGCCGGAGCAGGAGCCACGGCACGCTCGCGGCGGATTCAGTCCAGTCTCAAGGGCCGGAAGCTGGAGCAGGCCGTCGGCAAGGTGCTCTATTTCCGCAAGGCTCTCATCGATCCCGACAGGCTCCTCACCCGGATGTTGCCCTGGTTTTCCTGGGCCTACACCCGCGCGGCGGGATGGTGCTTCCTGCTTCTGATCGCGGCCACCGCCTGGATGCTGCTGGAGAATGGCGATGAGCTCACCACGCAAGCCGTGAACTTCTTCACCCTCGAAAATCTCTTCCTCTCCTGGGTGCTCTTCATGGGGGTCAAGATCGTCCATGAGTTCGGCCACGGCCTCACCTGCAAGCGCTACGGTGGCGAGGTGCATGAAATGGGCTTCCTCTTCATCCTCCTCACCCCCTACCTCTACTGTGATGTCAGCGATTCCTGGATGGTGGCCGAGCGGGCGCGACGCGTCGCCGTCACCGCGGCGGGAATGGTCGCCGAGCTCTTCATGGCCTGTATCGCTGCATGGCTTTGGCATATCCTACAGCCTGGACTGGGCCGTCAAATCTGCCTCAATACGATGATAATCTGCAGTATCTCGACGATTCTTTTCAATGCCAATCCCCTGATGAAGTTTGATGGATATTATATCGTGACCGATCTTCTGGAAATTCCCAACCTGCGTCAAAAGGGGAACTCCGTCGTTGCGGGATTCTTCATGCGACTTCTTGGAATGCCTCATACACGTTCATCAGTCTCTGAACATGAGAAAGGGGCTCTGTTCGGAATCTATGCCATCGCAGCCTATATTTACGGGTGGTGGATCACTTTCCATATAGCAGCAGTGGTCTTCGACAAACTTGAGCCCTACGGTCTGGAGTTTCTCAGCCGTAGTTATGTTGCGCTTTTCCTATTTGTCTCTGTGGCCCTCCCGATGTGGAGACTGATTCGAAGTCTCGGATCTGCACGCCCCTCTATAATGCTATTCCGTTCCCCCAAGTTAGGATGGGCACTGCTTTTCGGATGCTCACTGTTGCTAATTCTGTTCATTCCGGTGCGTCAAAGCATCCGTTCGATGTGTGTAATCGAGTATTCCTCACGGGAACAAATTACTCCCAACTCACCGGGGTGGTTGAAACAGTGGTTCATTCATGAAGGAAGTCACGTTGAACCAGGCCAGATTCTTGCCAAGTTGGAAAATCCAGCACTGGAAGATGCTGTCAAGGAAGCGATGCTCGGAAAAGAGGCTGCCAACGTCCAGTGGCGTGCCGCACTTGAGTCTCAGGACGAATCCATTCGCCTCACCGCACCCGCCTTGGAAAAAAGCGGCCTAGAACTCGATGAGCAACTCCATTCCTTAGAAGGGCAGTTTTCACGCCTCACTGTCAGGGCTACCGCCCCAGGGATAGTATTGCAATCGGACCTAGAACATGAGTTGGGTCAATACTTCCCGATTGGAAGACTTCTTCTCCAGATCGGAGATGATCGCGCCTTTAATGTGATCCTTCCTCTCAATGAAAAGCAGGCACGCCAAGTTAGAATAGGCAATACCGTTTCCCTGCACCTACGCGCATATCCCGATCAAAAAATACAGGGTCACATCATCACTGTACCTACGGCTGCCTCAGAGGTCTTCAGTACTCCCCTGATGGCGAGTGCTCTGGGTGGAGAGTTTCCTTCCGAGTCAACAAAGAAAGCGGGCGAGTTGCCCAAGCCAGCCATCCCCTGCTACGAAGTCGTGGTTCGCTTGGACTCCGTAGCGGAGCCACTCCGACCTGGTATGATGGGCCGGGCAAGCATCGTTACGGGAACCGCCACGTTAGGCAGTTGGCTGGGGCAGCAGGTTTTCGATTGGCTTAATCCGGCACTGAGACTTTAGCCGAGTTATCCGATCAGATAACCCTGATACGGGTTCCTGAAAGACCACCCGGATTGTTCAACATGACAACGGCCCCGTCCATGAGTGACCCACCGATCTGGGGAGAACTGACTTCGGTTCCGTCAGCAGAATAATAGAGGGCCTGATCCCCCGAATGAGGTATGGGGGAGGTCTGGACCCCTACAGGCGTGTTTTTGAAGGTGCCAGCACCCGCATTGCCTGTGCCATTAGTACCAATGGAGAGTCCCGAAATGGTATTGATCGCAGCAATGTTATCCACGGAACCAGCTACCATAGACATGATTCCGGAGGCGGTGAAGGTAATCACCGAACCGGTCTTGGTCGGGGAATCACCAGCCGGCTCTCCACCCTTGATAGATCCGGCTGTACCCACTACGACCCCGACATTCCCTACTGAATCGGTAAGCTGGGTCTGTGGTACAAGAATACCAGTTTGCTCGTTGATGTAGGGAACAAAAGCCAGTGTGTTTTGTACGAATCCGGTAATGTTTCCCCCGTTGTAGTTCTGGATCGCCGCGCTGGAACTAGTATCGCCCGCAGTTCCTGCAAGACTCGTGTTCTTAATTGACCCTCCGGTACCGACGTTCGTAGTAGTGGCCGTTGGAGAACCGTAGTTTTCAAGAGAACCTCCGTTGCCGGAAATCATATCCACGGAGACAGCCGTTGCGGTACTCTGCGTAAAGTTCGTGATGCTTCCTCCGTTACCCGCAACTCCATTCGTATTACCGAAAGCACGGAGATTAACAATAGCGCTGCTCGTATCCCCGGTATTGGCAACCCCAGATGCTGTGGACAGAGCTGCATAGGCATTCCCGCCGATTCCGGCAATCACCAGAACCTTTGACGCATCATTAACTGCCGCATTAGCAGCATCGTTGGTGATGGCTCCTCCATTACCACCTTTTTTCAGCCCATCCCCTCCGGCACCAGCCGCGAGAGCTTCTGCGGAGGAAGTGGCAACGCTTGTGACGGAAGTGACAGAGCCGCCCAGACCTCCCGTTCCCCCGTAGCTACTACCTCCATCACCCGCGATAATGCTATTATATGAATAACCATTGGTGGTATCAATTCCCTGACCGGAAGCATTAATGTTGGAGACACTGCCGCCAGCACCGCCAATTCCGGTGGTTCCATTACCCCCATTTCCAGCCTCTATGGAAATGGCAGTGATTTCGGTATTATTGGTTGAACTATTTGAGAAGTTCGTCACAGAGCCTCCAGCTCCTCCGCTAAGTCCACTCCCTCCTGCACCTGCATCAAGAATAATGGGACCATTCAGGTAATCCACGGTGCTCAACGGACTGGATTTGACAATGGATCCTCCTGCCCCCCCAGTACCCGCGATGGCATTCCCCCCCGTACCAGCAATGTAACTTAGATAGCCTCCGAACCCAACAGTAGGTTGCAGGAATTCTGTTGCAAATCCCGTGATGGTTCCACCGGCTCCGCCGCTAACAATACCATTACCCCCGTTCCCCCCATCGAGATAAATGTAATCGTTCTGGGAGCTGTAACCATTGACACCAGCGGATCCATTAATGATGCCGCCGACCCCGCCGCGATAGCCACTTCCTCCATTACCACCGTAAAATTCTATGCCGCTCTGAACTTGAAGGTTGGAAAGCGTTCCACCAGCGCCGCCGTTTCCGAAAAGAGCGGCCCCCCCATTTCCTCCAATTAAGTTAAAACCGCCGCCAAGCACGACGGGACCAGTTGCATAGATCAGATTAAGATACTGAAGACTACCGCCGGCTCCGCCATTGATCAACCCGCTTCCTCCCTGCCCGGGATTGAGGGTGACCAACGGTTGGTCTGAAAGAACCGTCGGCAAGACAACGGATAAAGATTTGGTAATGGCTGGGTTGATCGATCCGACATTGCCTCCGGCNNAAATTTCCCCCGCTTCCCGCAGTGAGAACAAAGTTGTAGTTATTAAGGCCAAGGTTCACGGTGCCGTCTCCAGTATTGCCAAAACTTTGGATTAATTCGTCATTACTCCCGGAGCCGTTTGTTCCCGTTTGATTCGCTGTATTGGTCGGCATCGACGCAATATATCCCACATGACTGGTAAGTGTATTAGTCAGTGTGGTGGTTGTCTCACCGGTTATTTCATTGGTAACGGTCGTATGAGAAGTATTTGTGAAGAGGCCGAATTGAACGATATTTGCATCATATCCCGCTTTAGGTGACTGAGCACTGATGAGGCCATCAACGCTCAAGTCGGCATTGTAGCTCATTGCACCGTGCAAATCCCCATTGGGAGCCAGATCAAATACCTCTATCCCAGTCGGATTCTGGCCCTGGGGAGCGCTTGTATAGAGGCCAAACTGTAGATCTCCGTTAGCACCCTTCAGATCTCCCGCCACAATGCCGCTGAAGGCATACGAAATACCCGAGTTGCTGCTGAACAAAGTTTGCGGCTGCCCGGTAAGAACCACTCCCTGCTCGGCATTGGCATCGGTACTGAATGAAGCAAGACCAGCAGCTGATCCTGGAACAGGACTATAAGCGCCGGCAGCGGAGGAGATTGCATTTCCGGTGTCAAGAGCGAGCACCTCAAAAATACTTCCCGTGAGATCGCTCACCGAAGGGGGGGACGGGGGCCCCGGGATTGTCGTTACTGCAATAGCTATGGGAGTGGCGGGAGAGGTCGTTACTGTAGCACTCCAAGCATTCCCTGGGTTATTAAACTGAAGAGTATCGTAAAAGGGGGTGGTCGAATCGACGGTTGTCAGGGAATAGGTATAAGAGGGGGTATCGAGGCCGGTCGAAACTATGGTTGAACTTCCCTCATTAAACTTCTCTTGCTGGACGGGGTTGAGGTACTGAATGACTTTGATCGAACCATAGCCTGCGTCGTCCACGCCTGACAGCACCAACATATCAGAATTAACATCACCCGCACTCGCAGCAGTCGCCACTAGCTGGAATGGACCGGTCCCCGCCCCTCCTCCAATACCGCCATCCGATACGGGCATGTTTAACGGAGCATTTGTTAGGCTATTATAATTAAAATTGGCAAAGAACTCTCCATTCCCCGTTCCTTGAAGCATCACTACCTCGGTAAACGGGTTAGGTGTGGGTGTGTTGGCTTCAAAGACCTGAGTGGTGTATGCCAGATCAAGAATGGGATTGGTGGCTGGTGCATAAGGATGAGCAGTAGAATAGGTGGCTCCGTTGAAGTCACCGACGACGAGGTTAGTCACTGCGGCCCCACTGTAGAGGAAGCCGCCATCAACAGGATTGCCATTGGAGCCGGAATTCAGAACCGGCAGTGGCACATGGACATTTGGGGTTATGAAATTTTGCCCAAAATCTGTTGTGCTTTCTGGTACTTGCGCCAACGCCGACCATCCACCTCCTGAGCCAAAGAGTCCCTGATCCTGATATCCATCACCTGTTCCCGTTTGGGTGGCCGGATTCAGAAAAATCTGGATGCCATTGGTGTTGTTCGGGGTGGAGTTGGCAACCGCGATATCAAGAATCGGCGTGCCATCAGGATAGTATTGTCCCGTGAAATCCCCCACGACGATATCGGGGGAATTATGACTCTGGGTACCAATGCTGGGTGCGGCAAGGTAAAGAACAGGCGAACTAGAGTTGATGCCATCGGGACCGCCAAAAGCGATGCCGATTTGATCCGGCGAGTTCGTCACAAAAACAACGTCGGAATAACCGTCATCATTGAAATCAATCAAATTCGGAGTTCCAACTTCACCTGCTGTCCTATAGGTGGTGATCACCGAGACTGCGGTTGCAAGCCCACCAGCTGAAGTGGGAGACAAAGTGGCATTGGTAAGTGTATTACCGCCACCAGCATTGCCAAGTGCATTGCCACCATTCCCGATCGTGATGTGTACATCACCATTCATTAGGAACTGACCGAGAGAAATTGCGCCCGCTGCTCCCCCCGTTCCGACATATCCTTCTCCCCCACTCCCTGTCTGGATCTGGACGACCCCCTCCACTGAACCAAGATCGGACAGAGCGCTGATGGCCCCTCCATTGCCCCCAGTAGGACCGGAACCGCCGTTTCCAGCGACGATCTGTAAACCGCCGGTGTTACCATCGAGTTGGATATTCGAGATGCTTCCCCCCGCCGCTCCAATCCCGCCATTTCCGGCATCAATTGCACTGATAGAGAATGCAACAGGGGTATTAGTCCCAGTTGATGCTCCGTTACCAACCAGCAGCCCATTGATACTGCCTCCTGATACGCCGATCCCCGGCGTGAAAGGTCCGAGTGTTGGAATTGAACCTGGATTGCCGACATATTGCTGACCATCCTGTGTGCCAGAGGTGTAATATCCGAAACTGAAGGTATTGTCTCCAGCGGCTGTACCCGTCTTGATAGTTCCGATATAGGGCGCAATTCCGGTCACGGAGTAATACTGATTATTACCAGCAAATTGGGTGGCTTGAAGACTGGCCCCTGCGGTATCAATGACAACCCCATCTCCTGAAGCACCATCCCCGACCCCGCCGCCGGCATAAATGTTGCCGTTGATGGAATAAGTGCTAGGAAGTAATAAATTTGTGTAAATACTTGCTGCTGTGGCGCTTGGATTTGTTTTCTGTGCGAGCGCCAGTGTTGCCGGCGTTACATCGGCTGCAGTCACCGAACGCAGTGTGATTGCATCGATTGTGGAGTTCAATAAGAGCAGGCCATTGTGGCTGTCGGCATTCCCGCTGGAGTCGGAAAGGGTGCCATTGGACTGCAAATCGGTCACGATATCTCCATTTATATTGACAAAAGATGTTAGCTTGAGCCCGTTACCGGCCGCAATTCCGGTGATATCATTAGGCTCGAACTGACCACTTCCATTAATGTCTGTAGTATAAATGATCGCCGATCCCTGAGTCACAGCGACAACATACTGGCCTCCGCTCGTCTCAAGTCCCTGACCCGCCTTGAGAAGTTGTGGTGAGCCAAGCGTCCAAGTAAAGTAGGTGATGCCGGACAAACCGGCCGGAGCGATCCGTGGCTCCAGAGACTCAAGAAATGTCCTTGGTGAGCGTGTCTGTTTTTTCATGTGGGGAATAATGCTCGGTTCGTGACGCTGGCAGGCTCTAGGAAACCACAGGTACGGGTGGCAGGTAAATCCCGTATCCTGTCGACTGGCTTGTATCTGTTGTCAGGAAGGCCAAGGGTGTGAAGTTACGGTTTGCGGTTAGAGTCAATGCAGCTACCAGCCCGTCAATAGGATCTGTTCCGCCAAGCGTCCAAGCTATGGAACCCGCACCTGAGGGAGTTAGACTTCCGTCGTTACTCGTCTGAAAATCAACAGCGTTAGGCAGTGTCGGATCACCGTACTTACCACCGACAACATTGGCCACGGTATTGGTCGCCGTTGCTGTCGGAAAATTGTTAAAGGCACCCGTTGAAGTGGCTGTTGGCGCTGTATCACCGCTGAGATAAATCCCGTTTACGTTATTGACGAGCAACGGCGAAGCTCCGGTGCCTGCAACAATCGCGGAGATCGCCTGCGCTGTGATGGTGGATACGTTACCATTAAGAGCGCTGCCAGTCTTCCCTGCGCCTCCAACCCCGGCAAAAATGCCTCCCATTGCACTGCCATCGGTTGCATACCCATACTTAACGCTATTGAGGACACCGATATCCCCGGCCACATTCACATTGGTGACATTACCTCCGGCAGCGCCCTTTGCCGATAGTGTCGTGCTCCCACCATTACCTGCAACGACATCATAGATGGTCACATTCGGTGTTGAAGTGGAGCTGCCCGATGATCCGCCTGCAGCAGAACTACTGGCCGTGGATTGGACAGCGATATTGCTCACGTTACCCCCGATTCCACCTGTGTTGGTGCCACTTCCCCCGTTACCAGCCTCGATGCCGAAACTCACTTCGCCACCGTAAATCGTCAACCCCGTGAAGGAGCCTCCCGCACCACCGACACTTCCACCACTGCCACCGTTTCCAGCCTGGAAAGTCGCCGAATTCACCCGCCCATCATTATTATAATAGTAACCGGTGTAGCCTGCGGCATTGGTCACGCTACCACCTTTTCCTGCCACAGTCGTGGCGGAAATCGCATCCCCTCCATCCCCTGCGATTACGGAGGTGTTACCATCCGGTATGGCTGTATTGTTGTTTGGAGTGAAGATATTCGGTGATCCATAAAACGCGATCTGCGAGATATTTCCTCCATTGCCCCCATCCGACCCACTACCTGCAGTGAAAGTGATGTCGCCGTTAGCCGAGGCAACTGCATTGATAATCGAGCCCCCTGCAGCTCCCGTCTTAACAGCAGCACTTCCGTTTGAACTGCCAGCCGATCCAGCGAAATAAGAAACCTCACCGTCGGCAGAAACCGCAAAAACCCCTTGAGCTGCAGTCGCGGATCCTATCGATCCTCCGACACCGATTTGTCCATTAGAACCGGCATCGCCACCAATTCCTGCATAAAAGCCCACGTTGTCTATTGTCTGGGCATTTGACTTGGTAATGGAACCGCCTGCGCCAGCAATGCCCGAGCCTGCACCGTTGCCACCATTCCCCGCATTCAGGGTCGCAAATTGAGTGTTGGGAGTATTATTGGTGATTAGATCAGGAACCTGTGCGCTATAGGAAACTCCGGTAATGGCTCCACCGGCACCACCATTGCCGGTGGCACCCAAGGCGGCCCCCCCATTACCAGCCGTGGCATCAAGAGAAGCCTGGGCCGTAGTGTTTGTTGAAGGAATGAAGAAACTGAAGTTCTGTATCGAACCACCGGCACCACCGCCCTTGAAACCATCGCCTCCGTTGCCTGCCGTAGGTGTTAATGCGGCGAAATTGGCGTCCAAGGCATCATCCGCGCCAATGGAAACCGAGTTGATACTACCACCTTTACCTCCAATTGCTCCGAATGTGGAAAATCCCGATTGGCCCCCGTTACCAATCGACATCGTCAACGAACTGAGACTGGTGTCCGGGGCAAATATGCCGGTGATATTTCCGCCGGCGCCACCATTGCCGGTGGTTGATGCCCCTCCGGCGCCAGTAATGACCGTGAGATTTTGAAGGAATTCGTCGGCAAAAGAGCCGAAATCAATATAAGAAACTCCCCCGCCTGCTCCTCCCGTCTGAGTTCCACTAGAACCATTTCCCCCCACAAGGTCAAAGGATTGACCGACCAAAGCACCGATAGCCGAGGATGGATTGATCACTGACCCTCCTGCAGCACCGCCGCAAGTCGTGGATGTCAAATTCTGCGTGGAAGAAGCGTCACCCCCTTCGATAAGCACCGTGGAACTTCCTGCCGTAGAGGCAGTGTCCAAATAATCTTTAATATTGAAAGTATTGATCGTTCCTCCGAAGCCGGCCTTGACCCCATTAGCAAACAGGGCGCCCCCATCTCCTCCCAGTACCTGGATATCGTTGGCTGACGCGAGCGGTGTTGCAGTGAGCAGCGTGGTGTTGTTCACTCCGGCGCCATTCCCGGCAGTAACTCCGGCTCCCCCGTCACCACCGTGAACTGTAACATCGTCATTCAGCCAGTTCTGGGAGGGAACAATCACACTATGATTAGCCGGATTTGGATAATAGTAACCCACCCATATCTTGTTGACCAACCCCCCGTTACCTCCAGCGCCGGTGCTTCCAGTTAGGGCACTGCCACCATCCCCCCCGGCGATATCAATCAAACTGTTATTGCTGGTATCGGCCACGGAGGGACCGAACATGACGACGTTGGAAACCTGTCCTCCGCCACCACCACTGATCACGGTGCCAGCTCCGGCTCCTCCGGCTCCTCCCTGAACAATGATACCATTGGAGTCAGAAATGATGGTAACATTGGAGATGTTTCCTCCAACCGCCCCCGCACCACCACCACCGGCAATGATCTCGGACGCTGAATTCACGCTGATATTGGAAAGTGACGCTCCAGCCAGCTTCGCGGCAGGAAGGAAACCGGTGCCCTGAGAAGGACTTGCACTGAATTCGGTGAGCGTTCCGGTGCCCACACCTGAGGAACCACCAAAAGTATAGGGGGTATCTGATGAAATTCCTGTGGCGATATCAGTGACATTCCCCACAGTCACATTTGAAATTGAACCTCCAGCGATGATGCTTCCGCCGACATTGAATCCACCTGTATTGAGGGAGGCTATATTCTGCTTGTTGGAGATAAGGCTCGCGACGTTGATCTTTCCGGTCGCTCCATCGAGATTGGCAATGATGTCTCCATTGATATTATAGCCCACCTTAAGGTTTGCCCCCGCACTGACAGACAGACCTGTTAATTCACTGAGATTGGGAACTCCCGGATTTGTGGTATCACTGTCGACAAAAAAAGCGTCCACCGTACCGGCCGTGACAGTGATAAAGTTCACGTAACCTGAAGTGGTGTAGACCTTGAGCGTGTCGCCTGCTTTCAGTGCGAGGTAGTAATTATCGTTCGCAAATCCAGTCAGCGCACCATTCTCCGTGGGGACTGACGAGGCTGAATGAAAGGGTGTCCCTTGGCTATTGTATTGCTGTCCTCCGACGGAGGTTGGCCCGGCCAAAATAACAGCGGGCGCAATGCGTGGCTCGAGAGACTCGAGAATCAACCGGGGGAGGGACATTGGGAAAAGTAATGAGAATTGAGCTGAGCTTCTCACACTAGCCAATTTTATCGAACGCGCATCTTTTTTTTAAATTTCTTTCTCTCTTGTAAAAGTCCGAGAGGCACTTCAGTGCAGAAGAGATCACCAGCCCACGAAATTGCTTCCCAACAAGATTTACCTTTGTCAAACCCCTCCGTGATTAACTTGATTCCTCTTCTTCATGTCAGGCTCCGCCTCCCGAAATAATTGACCCAACATCACCGAAATAAACGTATTGCAAAGAATCATGATCTTTTTTTGACGCCCTCGTAGACCATACAAACCCGTTGACAGTTAGGAGCTCTTCTCCTAGTAACCGAATTGTCAGTACAACCACAAACCAAACCACATGAATAAAACACTTACCCTCCTCGCGCTAGTCGTGGCCACAGCAGCCACCTCTTTCGCCGGTACGGCAGAATCCAAAAAAGTCGTCGTTCCTGCACTGCAGAGCTATCTCTTCAATGCAAACGAATGGCAAGTAGACGCATACGTCGCAGGGGCAGCCGGCAGATTCAATCACCAGTCGTACAACGGCGTAGGTGGCGGACTCGGCCTGAGCTACTTCTTCACCCGTTACTTCGGAGTCGGAATTGATGACACACTCGGCAGCCTTAACGGCAATGGACATACCTATGATAACTTCAGCGGCAACCTCATTGGTCGCCTGCCTATTGAGAGCTGGCATCTTGCTCCGTATGGTTTCGTAGGCGGTGGTGCAACTTGGGGCAATCATGCCACAGCAGGAAATGGTGATGTTGGGCTAGGACTTGAGTATCGCTTTACCAAGAACATCGGCATCTTCATTGATTCCCGCTACCTCTATGGCAGCCGGTCACTCAGTGAGACCCTCAGCCGCGGTGGCATCCGTTTCTCTTTCTAAGAAATTCTTGGAATCAGTTTGTAGAGGCCCCGGAGGAAACTTCGGGGCCTCTTTCTTTTCTTTAGAATGCACCTTGCCCGGGATGCCATTCGTTGACGCGCCCTAACGGAACTAGTAGTCTCGTCTGTCCGGCAACCTGAAATGAATACACCCGACTCCTCCTCGCGCTCACGACGCGTTGTCGTGGGCATGAGTGGTGGGGTCGATTCGAGTGTGGCGGCATGGTTGCTCAAGGAACAGGGGTGGGAAGTCATCGGCGTCACCATGAAACTCTGGCCCCAGGATTGCATGACTAGGGCTGAGGATAAGTGCTGCGGCCCCCAGGCCATCGCCGATGCACGGGGAGTCGCCCATGCCTTGGGAATCCCCCATTATGTGATCGACGAGGCAATTCCCTTTGAAAGGCTGGTCATCGATTACTTTGCGGATGAATACCGCGCTGGACGCACCCCTAATCCCTGCGTCCTATGCAACGAAAAGTTGAAATTTGGTAATCTTTGGGACAAGGCTGAGGCTCTCGGCGCCACCTTCATAGCCACTGGCCATTACGCCATCGTTGAGCATCCTGAAAATGAACCCCCGATCCTCCGAAAGGGACTTGATCAGAAGAAGGACCAATCCTACTTCCTTTTTAGTCTGAACGACAAACAGCTTTCCCGTACCCTGTTCCCGCTGGGCTGTCTCACGAAGGAGGAAATTCGGGGCATCGCCCGGAAGCTGGGACTCAAAGTCGCCGAGAAGGAGGACAGCCAGGAGATCTGTTTCGTTCCAGGAAAGGATTACAAGGCTTTCTTGCGTGAGCGTGGGGAGATCTTCCAGCCGGGCGGATTCTACGATCTGAACAACAACTATCTCGGCCCCCATGAGGGCATCGAATTTTTCACAATTGGCCAGCGTAAGGGGTTGCCTGGCGGTGGTGGAACACCCCGCTATGTGGTGGATATAGATGCAGCAACCGGTCGTGTTGTTCTCGGCGGTGAGGAAGATCTTCTCTGCGAGGAATTCACCGTCACCCGCGCCACTTGGCATGAGACTCCCCCGGATGCGCACTCTCCTAAAAAGATTACCGTAAAGGTGCGTCACGGGCACACTGGCGAGAAAGCGGCTGTGAACGCCGAAAGTTCAGGCACTGCAACCGTACGGACCTTCGCACCACTTCGCGCCGTCACGCCAGGACAAGCAGCCGTCTTCTACGATGGTGATAGGGTCGTCGGTGGTGGCTGGATCGCACGCCGCAATATTGTAGCGAATCCAGCATCCCAACCGGCACCAGTTGCGTCAGAGATGGTATTGTCATGAAGAAGCTTTCTCCGGCCCGAGAGAAGAATTCCGAGTCTAAGCGCCCAGCGAAAAGGAATTACGCCAACGACGGCGTGGAATTATCAAAAAAGGACAAGGGTTTTGATACAATTCCAGCGGTTATTGAAGAGATCCGTCATGGCAGGATGGTGATCGTCACGGATGACGAGGATCGTGAAAACGAAGGGGATCTCGTCATGGCCGCCTCCAAGGTCACGCCCCATGCCGTTAATTTCATGGCGCAGTTCGGACGCGGACTCATCTGTTGCCCTGTGACCGAAGAACGTGCTGCGAAACTCGGGCTCCAGCGCATGGTGGCTCACAATCGGGAAATTCATGCGACAGACTTCACAGTCTCCGTCGATGCCACACACGGTGCCACCACTGGCATTAGTGCCCGCGATCGATCCACGACGATCAAGGTGCTCAGCGATCCAAAATCCACCCCGAAGGATCTACGTCAACCCGGACACATTTTTCCCCTTCAGGCAGCCGCAGGCGGAGTCCTTCGACGCGCCGGGCACACCGAGGCCTCTGTTGATCTGGCCCGACTCGCGGGTCTCGATCCCTCTGGAGTCATCTGCGAGATTCTCAACGCCGATGGATCTATGGCCCGGCTCCCGGATCTGCTGAAATTCAAAAAAAAGCACGGGCTAAAAATCTGTTCGATCCGCGATCTCATCGCCTATCGGCGACAAAGTGAGAAACTCATCCAGCGCGAGCAGGAAATCACGTTGCCTACCGACTTCGGTGATTTTCAACTTTTTCTCTACCGCGCCGAGATTGACAACAACCACCACCTCGCCCTGGTCAAGGGACCGATTGACCCTGAGAAACCGGCTCTGGTGCGCGTTCACAGCGAATGTCTCACTGGCGATGTTTTCGGATCGCGCCGATGCGACTGCGGCAGTCAGCTCCATCAGGCACTCACCCGGATTTCCGAAAGCGGCCACGGGGTACTCGTCTACATGCGGCAGGAGGGACGCGGCATCGGTCTTCCGGCCAAAATTCACGCTTACAAACTTCAGGAGGAGGGGCTGGATACCGTCCAGGCCAATGAACGCCTTGGCTATCCATCCGATCTCCGCGAGTACGGCACCGGGGCCCAGATCCTGGCCGATCTCGGTATTCGTAAAATCCGACTTCTTACCAACAACCCTCGCAAGGTGGTGGGACTTGAGGGCTACGGCATGGAGATCATCGAACGGGTACCGATCAACTCGGCGGCAAATCCCCATAACGCCCGCTATCTCTCCACCAAGAAGAAAAAAATGGGCCATCTCCTCTGAAATCGAGCTTTCAGCCCGTCTTTCGTGCTTGGAGATTGCACCCTTACCCCCTTTCGCTCTCTAATCAGCTTTATCTGATCACTTCCCGCAATGCTTAAGCATCTTCCAACTCGCCCCCGCTTGGCCACACAGGGAACCATTGTTATTTCCATTGTAGCCAGCAGTTACAACGAAGAACTGGTTGAACCAATGGTGGAAAGGACTTTGCGTGAAATACAACTCATCGACCCCTCTACCAAAATAGAAGTCGTCCATACCCCGGGCTCTTTCGAAATTCCGTTTCTGGCCGCACAGGTCATCCGCCGCCGCAAACCTGATGCCGTGATATGCCTGGGTGTCATCCTCCGCGGCGAAACATCCCACGCGGATTTCGTCGCAGCATCGGTCAGTGATACTCTCTGCCGTCTCTCGGTGGAGACCAATACCCCGGTGATTCATGGCGTCCTCCTGCTCGACGATGAATCGCAGGCGCAAGAACGCTGCCTAGGAGAAGAATTCAATCGTGGCACTGAGGCAGTCCGTACTGCCATTGAGATTATCCGCGAATCGAGGGGTATCGTCTCCCGCTAATCACCATGGGAGTACGACGTGAAGGCCGTGAAGCGGCCATACAATTCCTTTATCAGCGCGATCTCGGCGGAGGTGCCGGAGTGGGTGATCTAGAGGATTTCTATGCCTTCCGCGGACTGAGTCCTGCGGCACGTCGCTTCTGTGAGGGGCTCGTCCGCGGCCTTCTTGATCACGCCCCGGCTGTCGATGAGTCCCTCCGCGCCCACAGCCAGAACTATGAACTAGACCGCCTCTCCGCAGTCGATCGCAACATCCTCCGTCTGGCCATTCATGAAATGCTCTTCTGTCCTGATATCCCGCCCGTTGTTTCCATCAACGAAGCGATTGACATAGCAAAAAAATACGGCACCGAGGAATCGGGGCGTTTTGTCAACGGAGTGCTTGACCGCATCAAAGCGACCCTCTCACGTCCCGAGCGGACAGGCTCAAAGGCCTCTCCGGCATCAGAACCACCGTTTGAAGACTAATGGCTGGCGGATGGCTTAAAGGAATTCTTGGAAGGATCACTGGCACCCATCAGTCGGTCGATTGGGAGGAGATCGAGTCCGCTCTCTGGCAGTCTGATCTCGGCGCACCTACGGCCACAGCCATCCTCGACTCCCTGCGATCAAGGGGGCTTGCCCTCCACGCTGAGAATGTCCTTGAGGCAGCACGGGAGGAAGCCGCTCGTCATCTTGCCGAAAATGGAAAAGACCTCACCCTTTCACGGGAAGGCCCCACGGTCATTCTGATGGTGGGGGTGAACGGCACAGGGAAAACGACCAGCAGTGCCAAGCTTGCCGCACTAATCCAGTCACGAGGTCAGAGTGTCCTGCTCTGCGCCGCCGACACCTTCCGTGCCGCTGCCGTCGAGCAGCTCAAGGCTTGGGGGGATCGCCTAGGGATCGAGGTCGTCTGCAGCGGCTATGGGGCCGATCCTGCCGCCCTCTGCCACGATGCCCTAGCCAAGGCAAAGCGGCTTCGATCCGACTTCCTCATATGCGACACTGCGGGCCGTCTGCACACCAAGTCTAATCTCATGCAGGAGCTCTCCAAGGTGAAGCGTTCCCTCGCGAAACTCGATCCCACGGCACCGCACGAGATCTTCCTTGTCGCTGACACCACGACAGGAAGCAATGCCGTCGTGCAGGCGCGGGAATTCCACGCTGCCACCGGCCTTACTGGACTTGTGCTGACCAAGCTCGATGGATCCGGAAAGGGTGGTGTGGCTGTCGCCATCGCCAGAGAAACCGGTATCCAGCCCCGATTCCTCGGCACAGGGGAAAATGTCGGCGACCTGGCACTCTTTGACCGCAACGCCTTTTTGGAGCGGATGTTGTAACCTTCAAACCCGATTCACACTCCCTCCGCTCCCTTTGCGGAAAGTGCTCGGCGTCATTCCGGTCAGTTTGCGAAAGGCAGAAGTGAAGGCACTATGGTTGGAGTATCCGGCCTCCAGACCGATCTCGGTGATTGTCTCTCCCCGATCGGCCATCAGGAGCTGCATCGCCCGAATAAGCCGTGCACGCTGAATGAAAAGCTCCGGCCCCATGCCGATTTCCCTGAGAAATCGCCGCCGCATCGTCCTCTCGCTCTGCCCCGTACTCATCGCCAGCTGACGCACCGTGATGGAGCCAAGCTCCTGCATGATGGCGTCGATGGTGCGCTTTAGACTCTCGGAAGTGCCAACCGGAAGCAGGGGCAAAGAACCCTCCAGAATATTTTCGCTCGCCGCCCCGTGAATGACCCGGAAGAGCGCCTCTTTATATCCGCAGACGGCATCCTGATGCTCGACAGAATGCTTCATCGTGTGATGCAGAAGCGGGGTCACGCGCACCATCACGGGAGATTCCGAGATGCGCTCAAACTCCGCCGGGCTTAAAAAAGCGGAGAGGGTCTGTGCATTCATCGTGGTGGTTGCATGACTCACCCCCGCTGGAATCCAGAGCGCAATCTGCGGAGAGACCACATAGAAATTATTCTTCGTCTCGATAAAGAGCAGCCCGGCAACTGGAAAAAGAAGCTGGTGCTGC
>PLEU01000110.1 GCA_003136515.1 Spartobacteria bacterium | reverse complement strand
CGGGGAATGATGGTCACTTTGTGAAGCGGGTGGGTGTGGTCAATAACCACGTTCAGAAGAGCGTGACCCGCCTCATGCCAGGCTGTGGAAGTCTTCTCCTTTTCGCTCATAGCCATGCTGCGACGCTCCTTGCCCCAGCGGACTTTGTCTCTCGCCTCTTCTAGATCGGCTTGCTCAATTGCCTTCTGCCCCTTGCGTGCAGCCATCAGGGCGGCCTCATTGAGCACATTGGCCAGTTCGGCACCAGAATATCCTGGAGTGCCGCGGGCGATGAGGCTGAGATCCACCGATTCCGAGAGTTTCACTTTCTTGGCGTGAACCCTTAGGATTTCCTCGCGTCNNTTGGTGGCGGCGACGAGGATGACCCCGTCGTTCGATTCGAAGCCATCCATCTCGACGAGAAGCTGGTTCAGAGTTTGTTCACGTTCATCATGACCGCCGCCGACTCCGTGTCCCCGATGACGCCCGACGGCGTCGATTTCATCAATGAAGATTAGGCATGGTGCGTTCTTGCGTCCCTGTTCAAACATGTCGCGAACCCGGGATGCCCCGACACCCACGAACATCTCCACGAAGTCGGAACCGCTAATGTTGAAAAACGGCACATCCGCCTCACCGGCAATGGCTCGTGCGAGGAGGGTTTTTCCGGTACCGGGTGAGCCGATCATCAGGACACCCTTGGGGATGCGTCCGCCAAGTTTTTGAAATTTCTTTGGATCCTTCAAAAACTCCACAAGCTCCTGAACCTCGTCCTTTGCCTCTTCCACGCCGGCAACGTCCTTGAAGGTAATCTTGTTTTTCTCTCTGGCGAGCATCTTGGCTTTGCTTTTGCCAAAGTTCATGGCTCCCTTGCCGGCCATCTTGATCTGGGAACGGAAGAAGAAATAGAGAACTACGAGAAACAGAACGATCGGAAGGATATTTAGCAGTGTCGAAGAGAGCAGGTTAGATACCTGCTTGGGATTGGGGGTGATTCCGTATTCGGCAAGTTCCTTCTGCAGTGTCTCGCCGTTGAAGGGAATGTAGACCTGTGTTTTGAATGGTGTTGCCACCTCTTCGTTGGAGGGAGGTACCTTTTTGCGATAAAAGCCGGAGAGGTACTGATTATTGCTCCCATCCTCAATGACGAGATCAATCGGTTTCTCCTGTGGAGAAATGATTTTGCCTTCCTTGAGCAGGTTTTCGAACTGAGTCAGTGTAAGTTCATCCGTGACGCCCAAGCCAGTGTTCTTGACGAGGAGGGCGCCGGCAATCAGCGCAAAAGCGATTGCAAAGAGAAGGAGGAGTCGCCAATTAAAGGGAGGCTCTTGGGAGCCCGGGTCGCGTGGTGAGCGATTTTGCTTGGCTGAATCGCTATCTTTTGGATCGGGTGTCTCGTCTGGCATTGCTTGTTTCTTGTAGACTATTCCAGATAACACACTCTGCGGCCAATGCAAATCGCACCAACCCAACCAAGTTCACCCTTACCTGAAAGTTTGATTTCCAGGGCATATGGACGTGATATTAGCGCTCTGGTGGTTTCGATCCATGATGTATCCCCGGTCACACGCGCCACTGTGCAGCAAATGCTGGGAGATCTTGCCGGGGTCGGACTTTCCGCAACTTCCCTACTCGTCATTCCGGATCATCATCACACGGGGCGAATTGATCAGGACACCGAATTCTCCAGCTGGTTGAGGGATCAGGTAAGAGGAGGACACGAGGCCGTTCTGCATGGGTTTTATCATCTCAGGAATAAGAAGCAAACAGAGGGTGTTTCCACACGCTTGATCACCCGCTGCTACACAGCAGGGGAAGGGGAGTTCTACGATCTCTCTTTTGAAGAGGCTGAGGTATTGCTTCGTGAAGGCAAGGAATCTCTGAAACGTTGCGGAGTTGAAACTTCAGGTTTCATCGCTCCGGCGTGGCTCCTTGGAGTGGAGGCGGAGAGGGCGGTGAGGACGGTGGGATTCGATTACACAACACGCATCGCCAGGGTGATAGACTACAGGAGAGGAACCGAATTTGCTGCGCGCAGCATGGTGTATAGTGTTCGTGCAAAATGGCGTCGTACCGTCAGCCTTCTTTGGAACGAATGGCTCTTTCAGCGACTGCATAATGCCCCGTTGCTTCGGATAGGACTTCATCCCCCTGACTGGCAGCATGAATACATACGCAGCCATATTTTAAGATGCGTGCAAAGGGCGGTCATGAGTCGTCAGGTGATGACCTATCGGGATTGGCTCGACCTTGATCCTTCCCCCGTTCATTAAGGGAGGCTTTACTCATGGCGCGCGTCGATCTTCATCTCCACACCCGGCATAGCCGCCGTTCCCCCGAGTGGCTTTTGCGGCGTCTGGAAGTTCCTGCCAGCGTTTCCGATCCCAAAGTGCTTTATGGGAAACTACGTGAGTCTGGAATGGATTTTGTAACCTTCACGGATGATGACTCTATTGACGGATGTCTGGAGATTGCGGATCTCCCTGGAGTCTTCCTTAGCGAATCGGTGACCGCCATTTTCCCCGAAGATGGCTGTCGTGTCTCGATCCTAGTCTGGGGAATCACTGAAAGTCAGCACCGTGAAATTAGGAAGCACCGTTCCAATATCTATGAACTCCAGCACTTTCTGTTCCGTCAGGAAATCGCCCATGGAGTGGCCAGTCCTCTCAAGGGGCTTAACGACAAGCTCAGACCGCTTCATCTTATGCGACTGGCGCTTTTATTCCGTCATTTTGAGCAAATTAACGGAAGTGAAACGGAGGCGCTTTCAAGCATCACCAGATATCTGTTTGATTTGCAGTCGNNCCGGCGGATATCGAGCGATTTTGCGCGCTCACCGGGCTGATGCCAACTCATTCCGAGCCATGGAAGAAGGTCTGGTTTGGTGGTTCGGACGATCATGGAGGAACACTGCCTGGCCACGCATTCACGCTTACCCCTAAGGTATCTGATGTTGCCCAGATGCTCCGGTATCTGCGGGAGGGGCGCTGTGAACCAGGAGGAGAGTCAGGAACCCCGCTCAAGGCCGCACTCGATACCTATCAGGTGGCTTTTTCGTATGCGAAGGATCGACTTAAGGGGCACTCGGCCTCTCCCACGATCCGCCTGATCGAAAAGGCCTTTGCCCGCTTCATGGAAGGGCGCGATCCGACCACCTTCACAGCGGGAGAAAAGTTCGCATTCCTTGCGCAGGGTATCGCAAGCGGTAAAATCTTCGAACTCGCCAATCCGGGTCCGCGCTCTCTCTGGAAAGAGCTTTCCAGCGCCCTGCACGAGCCTGCCATGCGCTCGGATCTCAACCGGGAGTTGGAAGGGGTAGGGGATCCAAGTCGAAGGGCCTTCCTCATGGCCAACATGATGGCAAGCCGACTTTCCTATCGTCTTGCGATGCAGTTTCTTCAACAACTTCTGGAGGGTCGTTTTCTGGAGAGTATCCAGATGATCGGACCGGTGGTTCCTCTGGTCGCTCTGCTGAGTCCTTATCTCTATGCGTTCAGGGCACCCTCGCGGAGTCGTCTCCGGGAAGCGGCTCTTGCATTGAGAGGGGTGGTTCCCCCGCTGCTCTCGAACACACGTCGCGCTTGGTTCACAGACACTCTTGATGATGNNGTTTCCGCAACCATCCAGCGAATGAGCGGAGCACTCATCTCTGTCGGCAAGGAGATTGAGGTGATGGTGTCACGCAAGGAGGTTCTGCTGCCCGGAATTCCGCTCAAGAATTTTCCTCCGATCGGGGAGTTTGAATTACCGGAATATGAGTTACAGAAGCTCAGTTTCCCTCCGTTACTTCAGATCATCGACTACCTCCAGACTGGAAACTTCACCGAGGTGATCATCAGCACACCGGGTCCCGTGGGATTGGCTGCCCTTGCGGCAGCACGCGTTCTGGGTCTACCCACATCGGGAATCTATCACACCGATTTCCCTGAATACGTGCGCATCCTCACTGAGGATGCCCTTATGGAATCGCTAACGTGGAATTACATGCATTGGTTCTATGCCCAGCTGGATACGATTTATGTGAATTCCGACCACTATCGCCAGTGCTGGATAGACCGTGGCATTGCTGAGGAAAAACTCAAAATTCTGCCGCGGGGACTAGACACGGAACTCTTCCATCCCAGTCGTAAAAATCCCGATTTTTGGAAAGTGCGGGGTCTACGCAACGGTGAAATTGGGGTTCTTTACGTGGGCCGCGTTTCCCGTGAGAAAAACCTCGATCTTCTCGCGGCTGCCTTCCGGCGTCTCTATGCGGCGGGCGTCTCGGTGCGTCCTTTAATTGTCGGTGATGGCCCGTACGCAAGCATGATGAGGGAACTGCTTCCAGAAGGGATTTACACAGGTAGTTTGCACAAGGAGGAACTGGCAACAGCTTATGCCTCGGCTGATTTTTTTGTTTTTCCCAGCACGACCGATACTTTCGGCAACGTCGTCATTGAAGCCCAAGCCAGCGGACTGCCTGTCATTGTTTCCGATGTCGGCGGCCCAAAGGATCTCGTGGAAGACGGAGATGACGGCCTGATTACCAGAGGGCTTGATCTTGATGCCCTGACGGAAGCCGTGAAGCGACTTGCCGGTGATCATGCACTGCGCCAGCGGATGGGAGAAGCGTCAAGAGCCCGGGTTGCCCAGCGCGACTGGTCACTCGCCGCCCGACTTTTCTGGGAGGGGTCGCAAGAGTAATTTCTCAACGAATTCACATGTACGAACCGTTGCCCCCTGATGCGGCTTCAAAACCATTTCCGCCGATGCAACGGTCTGCTCCCTCAATGTGTGGTTCTTGTGTAGTTTGTGGAAAGCCGCGGTAATACTCGCTATATCGCTAACACGCAGGGCGGCGCCTGATTCCACCAGATGTGAGGCGAGCGGTTCGAAATTTGCTGTGTGCGGCCCGATGAGTACGGGTTTTCCCGCTTGAAGAGGCTCGATCATATTTTGTCCGCCACGATTTACCGAGGAGGGCAGGCTCTTGCCAACGAAGACACAGGTGGCAAGCGGATACCAGCTTGCAAGTTCTCCCGTTGTATCGAGAAGCAGAACATCTGCTGGTGATACAGCCTCTTTAGAACGCAGCGATACAGAGAGACCGAGTCCCTCGAGAAGCAGGACGATTGAGGACCTCCGTTCCACATGCCGCGGAGCTATAACCAGACGGAGCGTAGGAATTTCCCTGCACAACTCACAATATGCACGCGCCACATCCATTTCTTCCCCCTCATGAGTACTTGCAGCAAGAAAAAGAGGATCAGTCACCTGCCAACCGAGGAACTTTGGAAAATTGGAAAAAGCAGGAACCCCAGTTTTATCAGGGAGTGAAGCAGTGGCATCATTGTCGTACTTGATATTGCCCGTCCAATGCAGAATTGCCGGGGACACCCGAAGGGATAGCCAACGTGCCTTGTCATCATGTTCCGTCAGAGCAAGGAGTCCGAGTCGGTTGAAGAATGAGGAGGTGAAGGGACGTACGAGGCGGTAGCGAGACTCCGATCGGCTTGATAGGCGGGCATTGATGAGGGCAACGGGAATGCCTAATTTTCGGCAGGCTTCAATGCGGTTGGGCCAAAGGTCGGCCTCGATCATGATCAAGACCGAGGGGCTTATTTTTCTGACAAGTCTGGAAGTCAGAATCGGCAAATCGATAGGATTGGCCAGAGGCTCCAGCCTGCTGGAGGCCCTTTTTTCCAGAATTGCGAGTCCGGTCGAAGTCGTGGTGCTAATGACAAAACGGGACTGAGGATTTCTACGCAGAAATTCGTCAGCAAATTTCAGCGCAATGCCGACCTCTCCAACACTGACTGCATGCAGCCAGAGGCGTCCCGTGCCGATTCTGGCCCTTGTTTTCTCGTCAAAAATTCCGACACGTTGGGCAATCTTGGAACGGTATCCGCCACGCTTCCAAATGCGAACGAGATATCCGGGCAGGAGAAGAAGTAGCAGAATTGGGAAAATGAGATTGTAAAGAGCCAGTGAGAACCTGCTCATGGTGCGAAGCCAGCAAGTGATGGCTTTGGAAATGCTCTCAGGATAAGAATGCGAGATTCTCCATAGCAGCGGTCGGAGAGTACCTTCAGGAGTGGTAGTGAAGGAAGGGATTGGCGACGCTCGCATTCCAGAACCAGAAGCCCTTCTTTGCCAAGGGCTATCAGCACGGCCGGGTGAGAAAGCAATTTTTCAGCAGGGTTTTCCTGAGGAACTCCACCCTTGGTTTTTTTCACATACGGTGGATCGGCAAGTATGATATCGAAGCTTTCCGGCGGCGCATAGAGATCGAGAAAGCGAAAGGCATCCATCTGCTGCACGCTTCCTTCGAGATGTGTCGACTCGAGGTTCCGCCGGATCAGTCCGATGGTCGGGCCATGATTGTCGACAAAGACCGCCGATGCCGCTCCCCGGCTGAGCGCCTCAATTCCCAGGGCACCACTTCCGGCAAATAATTCTAGGACCCGAGCCCCTAGCACACGTTCGCCCAGTGAGGAGAATATCGCCCCTTTCACTCGGTCCATCGTGGGGCGTGTCTCCCTACCCGGTGGGAGAAGATGCAAACCACCTGCCGAGCCAGCAATGACACGCATGAATTTTAGTGATGCCCAAAGATTCCCTGGAGTAAACCACCGAGATCACCGCCGAAATGGATGCCTGTGAGACGCTCCAGTAGATCGGTGCTGGGGTGCTTAATAGGGCCGGCGACATGGAATGAAATTTGGGAGTATCCAGCTTCTGGTGCGGCACTCATTTGTGAACCAAGAAGTCCGTGAAGTCTCTCGCTCATCTTTTCGTTGAAGAGCAATCTCGCGTTGAGATCGAGATCACCATTCAGAAGTATCGGCCCCCGAGCCGTGAGCGCGAGATTTTCGGAATGAAGAGTCAGATCATCGAACGTCATTTTTCCATCATTTATGGCGAAGGATGCATGTCCCTCCGAGATACGAAGAAGCTGAAGCTCATCCACCTGAAGAAGTTGCCCAATCTGCTTCAGGAAATCCGCAGGCTCTATTACTGCGTCTGTACAGAGGAGATGGCCATTGCCCTCCATGCTTGTGCCTGTTCCGGTAATTCCTGAAAGCTGCAAATCACCGGAGACATTCCCCTCGGAGGCGGCTGTTCCGAGTGATGCGTCTGCAAAAAACTGATTTAGCAACGCTCCAGTGAGACTGAGTTCCGTATGATATTTGGGAGTTGCAGGTGGAAGATCGAGAGAGAATTTTCCTTGAAGGTCCCCGCCACCCAGAACTGCCTTAAGTTCATCAAGGAAGAGTGTTTTGGAGTCAGGGGAGAGCCTGATCGGTGAGTGGATTTCATGAAGTATCAGTGCTGTTCCTATGGTGGCCTGACCCGCCTCGAAATTGCCATTCCATATGCCGTCGTGTCCGAGCTTGCCGTGAAGTTTCATCTCATGCATGGCTGCCAGAGGGCTGCTATCCGAGTTTAGAAGAGTAACATCGGCATCGACGATTTTGAGATAGGGAAGAGAGATCAAGATGTTCTCGAATTTCCACCCTGAGAAAATCGTGTTGCTGGCTGCTGTGCAAGCCGGTGTTGATATTGATGATCCGGTCGTCAACTGGGATTGATTCTCGGAAGCCACAACATCACCAGAGAGGGAAGAAGAGGAGAGGGGGATCAGTAAGCTGGAACTGGATAGAGGAAGCCGGATGATGGGATGGTTCAGGACGAGTCCCTTGATGGAAAATTGCCCTTTCAGGAGTGGCAGATACTTCGGATAGATGGTGAGGGAATCTGCTGTGAGTATGGGGTTGCTTTGATCGCTTCCGGCCAAGATTCCTTTGAGTTTTAATCCTCCAGTCGGGGTTAGATGAAGCGACTGGATCGAGATGGGCGTACCCAAAGCAGTGGAAAGTTCGGAGCGTATCTTTTCCTGAATTTGTGGGCTGAGAAGATACAGATTGAGTGCAATGAGCAAAATAACAGGAGTTGCCAGCAGCAGGAAGGTAGCAACGAAGATGGGGCGTGCAGGCAGTTTCACACCGATAAGTTAGAATGGAGTTTGAAAAATCGGTAGATATTTATTATACGGAAAATGTTTAGGGATGGGGTGGGGAATCTCCAATTTTTTACCATGGGGAGACTGAATTCTCATCCATTGCCTATTGCTTGGGAGAGGAAAACTCATTTAGTCTCCCTGTTCCGTGTTCTGAAGTGTGACCCTTCCCCTTATCATCCTCAACCCGGCGGCACAAAGTGATAAGGCTGCCCGACTCGTGGAGCGTCTACAGGCGCTCGTCGGAGGCTGCAAAATCCGCTTGAGTACGATGCCAGGTGATGCAGAACAGATCGCCCGAAATGCCGTGGAGGAGGGCTATAGGACGATTATTGCTGCAGGTGGTGATGGCACGATCAACGAGGTGGTCAACGGAATTGCCGGCAACGCTAGTCAGGGATCCGAACATCCCGGAGTGATGCTTGGTATTCTCCCCGTAGGAACGATGAATGTGTTTGCGGTTGAGTTGGGCATCCCCCTGAATTCACTGGAGAAGGCTTGGGAGATCATCCAACAGCGGCATGTCCGTCAGATCGATCTTCCCCGTGCAGGGTCGCGCCACTTTGTGCAGTTGGCGGGGGTGGGGCTTGATGCAGAAGTGGTGCGACGCACGACAAGGGAATCGAAGAAGGCGCTGGGCCCCCTGAGTTATCTTCTTTCATTGGCGCAGATTGCGGGACAAAAGCCCCCACCCATTACCTTGGAATGCAGTAACGGAATAGAACGCACCGGCTCTTTCATCCTCTTTGGGAATGGTCGTTTCTATGGAGGGCCTTTCAAAATGTTTCGCAAGGGTTCTCCCACTGATGGACTGTTGGATGTATTGGTTTTCAAGAACCAGAGTCCATGGGATCTTCTGCGCTATATGCATGCCATTCTGATGGGGGAGCACACCAATCTTGTGGATGTGGAATACTTTCAGTCCTCCACGATATCACTTCGCTCAGACGAGCCCGTACCCTATGAACTGGATGGCGAAATGACTGGATATCTGCCTCTCACTATTACACTCGATCGGGGGGTGCTTCCGGTCATTGCACCGGAACTACCATGAATCGTCTTCGTCACGCACCTTTGACATGCATTCTCATTCTCATCAATACGGCTTTCTTTCTAGCAGAGGAACTCTACGAGCATTTTTACTCCTCTTCGCTAGTCCCCGAAATGGCTCTTACTAAGAGCGGTCTAATTGGGGGAGATTGGTGGCAGCTGATTAGTTACGCCTTCCTTCATGGAAATATGCTCCATCTAGGAGTGAATATGGTGGCGCTATTGTTCACCGGACCGGTGATGGAAGAGTTGCTTGGAGGAGCCTGTTATCTGTCACTCTTTTTTGGCGGGGCCATTGCGGGTGGATTGCTTCAGACTTTGGCATCTCATAACGACGTTCCACTAATTGGTGCCTCGGCGGGTATTTGTGCACTACTCGTCGGTTTTGCAACCCTGCTTCCACGCCTCCAAATCACGGCGCTGATTTTCTTCATTATCCCTGTGAAAATGAAAGCCGCCACCCTTGGATGGCTTGTTATCATTGGCTCGCTCTTTTGTTGGTATTTCACTCCTTTTCTCTACCTGCACTTCGGTGTGGGACAAGGAATCGGTCACCTTGCCCACCTTGGCGGGGGTATTGAAGGATTCCTGCTCTGCCGTGTTTTTATTTCCTGCAGGCTGATCCGACCTTTGGAATTCGTTACTCCAACTGTTCCCGAATGAAGTAGCCTCTAGAGTCCCTTGAGTCCCTGAAGCAGCAGTTCCGCGTTGGACTTTGTGGTTTCCAAATTAAGACAAAGGATTTCCATTGCTTCCGCGGCGGGAAGTTCTGACAACTGCCTTCGCAAAAGCGCGACCCGCTCAAATTCGTCAGGATGATAAAGCAGTTCCTCACGCCGTGTGCCTGACTTGGTGATGTGGATGGCCGGAAAGACGCGCTGTTCCATTATGGAACGGTCGAGGTGAATTTCCATATTTCCCGTGCCCTTGTATTCCTCAAAAATTAGGTCATCCATCCGACTGTGAGTTTCCACTAGTGCAGTTGCCAAGATGGTGAGACTGCCACCTTCCTCGACATTGCGAGCCGATCCGAAAAACTTCTTTGGGCGTGATAATGCACCGGAATCGACACCGCCACTCATTGTGCGTCCCTTGCCGGGCATGTTGTTGTTATAACCTCGGGAGAGACGTGTGATGCTGTCCACAAGGATGACGACGTCTTTGCCAAGTTCGACCAGACGTTTAGCCCTCTCAGAAACCATCTCCGAGACCTGAACGTGACGTGAAGTCGGTTCATCAAAGGTTGAACTAAATATATCGCAGTCGATGGAACGGCGGAGGTCGGTGACTTCCTCCGGACGTTCATCCACAAGCAGGAGCATCAACTCGATTTTTGGATGATTGGCACGGATGGCTAGGGCGAGACTCTTCAGCATCATTGTCTTGCCCATGCCCGGTNNAGGGGCTACGATCAATCCGCGCTGCCCCATCCCCAGCGGGGCAATAAGATCAATGGCTCGGGCAGTCGGATTGATTTTGTCCGGTTGTTCAAGATAGATGCGCCGGTTTGGAAACATGGCAGTGAGTTTGTCAAATTCCGGGGGGCTTTTCCATTCCTCCACGGAAATGCCTTCGATATCAGTCAGGGCTTCGATTCCCAGTTTTAGATCCCCGATCAGTTTTGCAATGCCTCGAAGTCTAAGGCCCGGTCTGAGTTCATATTGCCGTAAGAGTGGTACTGGAAGAGTTAGATCGCAGGGAGTCGGTTGGAAATTGACGATTGAAGAGCGGAGAATCGGGGCCTCAGGTGCGAATTCCAGAACTCCCTCGGCCATGAGGATGCCGCCGCGTTTGAGATGATCCCGCGCCAGATCAAGAATAAGATAATGTCTCGAGGAATCCGGGTGAGCAGGCAGATTTTTTGAGACTGTCAATGCCAGCAGGGCGGCATGATTGAGGCACTGGAGGGAACTTAGATCAAGCGGTGATGGAATTGATCCCGTCAATTCCTCTGATGAGGACGTCGATTCTGATTCCTGAAGCGGAGTCATGTGTGAAGAAGTTGTGATGCTAAAAATTGAATTTGCTGTTGAAGTATCTCTAGGGAGCCGTCATTCCAGATAACGTGGTCGGCCTTTGAAATTTTTGACATCTGAGGTTCCTGCATGGTGGACCATGCTTCGGCTTCATCTGGAGAGAGACGGCGATATTCTAGAAGTCTTTTTTTTCTAATGGAATCAGAAGATGCAACCACAATGACCTTGTCAAAGAAATGCTCCAGATGCTTTTCATAAAGGAGTGGTATCTCGGCTAGAAAAAAAGAGTTCGGAGTACCCCTGTAACTTGCCGCTAGTGGTTTCCATAATTGCTCAAGTCTCGGATGAAGAATTCCTTCAAGTAGCGTGCGCTTGGATTGATCCTGCCGGATGAGTTCAAAGATTTTTTTGCGATCTGAACTGCCATCGGAGAGATAATAAGAATCTCCAAAATTGAGTGTAATAAGACGTTTGATTTCTACATCTTCATCCAGAAGGCGTCGGTTCATCTCATCCGCACAGAACCTTTCCGCCCCTAGGTGGTTCTGAAGGGAATCAAGAATGCATGTTTTTCCGCTCCCTATTGCACCTGTGATAGCGATAGCCGGCATGTTGCAGCAGTACCGGCGAGAAATCGCATGGCACCAGGCATTTTTATTTTGTTTCGGCCGCCGTTGAATTGAGTTCTGGCGGATTCAGATCCGGAGGGAGACCAATAGGTTTCACTTCTTCGTCATCATCTTCCGTATCTGAGCGGCGTGGCTGTCCCTCAGGATCAAGAATTCTTGGGGTTACAAAGATTACTAGATTATCTTTTATCTTTTGATCAGCTTCAGAACGGAAGAGGCGACCGGCCCATGGGATGTCGCCCAGAATAGGGACTTTATCGTTCGCCTTTTGAACATTTTCAGTGATGAGACCACCAAGCACCACCGTCTGGCCATCCCAGACAGTCACAAAGGTGTTGACTTCACGAACGGAAAATACCGGTTGGTTGATTGTGTTGGTGGTTAGAACCGTTGCTTCGGGCGTCTGGACAACCCCTAATGTGCCGGTCTTGCTTGAGTAGCCGACAGAGTTAATTGGGGAACCATAATTGATGAATCCGTCGAAGTCGGTCACCTTCGGATCAAGTTCCAGATCTATGGTGTATCCGTCAGGACCAATCGTTGGTTTTGCCTCTAGGGTCACTCCAAGATCCTGTTCGGTGAAATCCCTTGGAAATGAGGGGGTGATGGAGACATTATTCTGGCTTTGCTGTACTGCCTGTCCCCCCGCTCCGAGTGATATGGTCGTGGTGCCACCGGTGGTTTGGGGAACTACCGGTGGATCATATTGCCGGGGATAGATGAATTCATCGATAATTTTTACCTTGGCTTTGACACCACTCTTTGTGGTCACTTTAGGTGCCGNNCACGTATGACAAGTTGGAATTGCGGATCACTAAAAATTCCCCCGATGCTGAAAATCCCTGGGGCCGGATTCGCCGTAGCCCCATTTTGCCCTGCCAGAAGAGCGTCAACCGAATTTCCAGTGATGGCCTGATCACCGGATCGGAGACCACCAACCGGGCTTAGGGTTGCGCCTGAACCGATAGGATTTCCAAAAGGATAATTATTTCCGTTGACGGCCGTTCCGTCTCCGCCGCCGCTTCCGTAGACACCTCCCCCAACGCTGAATGGGCCGAGCAGCCAGTCGAACCCAAGTTCCTGAAGGTTGTTCTGGCTGATTTCCAAGAATTTAGTAGTGATGTCAACTTGAGATGGGGCCGTATTGGCAACTGCATCAACAAGCGCGTCAATTTGATCAATATTGTCCCGGGTGTTCCTGACGACGAGCTTGCTTCCCGCAGGAATGTAGTTTGCGCTGGCACCATTTGGGAAATCAATCCCCTGTGAGGTCAGGAATTCCTGGGCATTCTCACGAGGCCCGAGAAGAGTCGGGGGGGGGGGGTTATCGCTGCTTCCCGGCTGAACTGGTAATTCGGAGTTGGTATCGACAGGCTTTTGGGGAATGAAAGTTGGTGGGACTTTATACTCCTTTGTGATCAAAACGTCTGTGGTTTCCGAGAGGGGAACTATGGAGACAGCGTAAGGGTCAATTTTTAGTTTGAGATTGGTAAGCTTGGTTATGTAGTCCAGAGCGACATAAAGTGGTACATGAACGAGGGAAAGTGTAACATGGGGATCGGTAACATCGGCTGTATTGTCGGCTCCCCCAGTTCCCGGGAGAGAGGGCAACCCGTTTACACTTGGCAGACTGCCGCTTGTTGCAGGTTGCTGTGCCGTCGTTTCACCCGAGGATGAGGAACTGCTAAGTTTGAGGAAGATATTAACACCTTTTTTGGATGGATCCTGCTCGACGCTTTTTTGTTTGAGGTATTCAACTGCCTCACTGACCGGGGTGTCACTGAGATCAATCTTTGGTATGATGATTGAGTTAAGTTTTGCGATAATCTGATCTGTCCCGCCTACACTCTGAAGTCTATCCACAGATTCTGTCGAGCGATCTTGGGATTTGTGAGGAGGGCGTTCCCATTCCTTGTCCACCTGCCATAGGAGTTGGCTCCTTGTTTCGTTGTAAGCCTCATCGTCATACTTCATGGCTGACTGGTGGATGGCTTCCTGTCCCTTGCGGGCGGCTGTGTTATAGGGGTCGATGAGGAGCACCTCATCATACTTCTTCATAGCTGGTTCATTGCGACCACTTAGAGCCAAGCCTTGTGCCTCGCGAAGCAGTTCAATCACCTGATCTCGCTTTGCAGCAAACTTTGGAGTAACAGTCTTGTTAAAAACGTCGGGTTGTTCCAGATCGGAGAGAAAACGAATAGCATCCTTACTTCCGGGATTAATTGAAGGATCGAGGACCGATTTGGCAACACTCTCCGCATCTTCGTAGCGTCCGTCCTGAACCAATTTCTTGGCATAGGCGATGGAGATCAGGGTATAGTTTGCCACGAGTTTTTTGCGTTCTTTGCCAAGGGAGTCGCCCGATGGGGCCATACCAATGGCTTCCACCGCATCATTGTACGCATTTTCCAAATCATGTTGGGAATATTTGGTCATGGCCTCATTCATCAGGGAATTAGCCTGGATTCGGCTTTCCTGACTTCGCACGACAGCTCGTTCCGTATCGGCTGCAAGTGCCGGGGAAACATCTTGGGAGGTTTGTTGGGCCTCAAGTTTTGGAATAATTAAACCCATCAGCAACAGGAAAGGGGCGATCGATGCCAAAGAATGCCGACCTGTTCTGGCCCCCTTGAGGCTGGTTATGGAAGTGGGAGATAAATGGTCGCTCACGTGGATTGAAGCTTTAGAGGTCATCGGGCAGATGCAGTGGAGGGATCTCCGGGAACGGCTTCGGATGTGACAGCCTTGGCGTCTGGTGACAGAACCTCCTGATTGTCCTCCGTCTCCTTGACGAGAGGTTGGCCCGCAGGATCGAGGAGTCCAGCAGTAACGAATATAAGGAGATTGCGCTTAATACGCTGGTTGTTAGAACTACGGAAGAGTCCTCCAATAAGTGGGAGATCGCCCACAATCGGCGTTTTATCTTGAACCTTTTGGACATCCTCCCGGATCAGTCCTCCCAAGACAACGGTTTGCCCATCGTAGAGGGATACTTGGGTATCAACCTCCCTGACACTAAAGACCGGCTGATTGATGTCATTGGGTGTCAACACCACCGTTTTCGTTCCGGTCTGTGTCTGCAGCCTCCCAACTCCCAAATAGACAGGCTGTGATGTCTGGATGGGGGTTCCATAGTTTATAAATCCTTCAAAATCAGTAATTTGAGGAGAAAGACTGAGGTCGATGGTATACCCGTCCGAATCCACGGTTGGCTCAACTTCAAGTTCCACGCCGAGATCGCGGGTTTCAAAGGAGGTGGGTGTGGCAGGTGTGACAGGCTGCACCCCGTATCCCTGATTTTGGGGAACCTGGGGTGGTGAGTACTCGCGGGGGTAGGGAAATTTTCGCGAGATATTGATAGTCGCCTTACTGCCGCTTGTCACGGTGACTTTGGGTGCAGAGACCAGATCAATTCCTGTTTGCTGGTTAATTGCGCGAAGAACGACTTGGAATTGAGGGTTTGTGAAGACACCGGCAAGGGCAAGTACACCGGCTGCGGGTCCTACAGGTGAGCCAAATAGAAGTCCATCCAAGGCGTTGGCGGTAATGGCGGCAGAGCCCGTGCGATTGCCGGCGGTGACATTGCCGGCGGTGACATTTCCTGAAGTGGAATCGACGTTCAGAGCACCTGCGGGGAGACCTGTGCTTGGATTGACCATGGGGTAGGAACTCGCCGACTGAGCTTGTTGGTTACCGACAGTCCCCCCTCCTGTGTAGACTCCGCTTCCACCAGGGAGATTGATTGCCCCAAGGAGCCAGTCAAAACCGAGTTCCTGAAGATTGTTCTGCGTGACTTCAAGGAAGCGTGATTCGATTTCAACCTGACTTGGCGGAGTAGATTGGTTTACGTCGACTAATTGGTCGATAAGATCAAGGTTGGGCTGCGTGTTTTTGACCAGTAGTTTACTGCTTGAGGGAAGATAGGTTGCAGTCGCTCCAGGAGGAAAAGTCACTCCCTGGGACTGCAGAAAATCCTTCGCGCTGGATGTCCCAACGGTGCCTCCATTTCCCGATGAATCGGGAATGCCGGGTCCGGTTGTTGAGGAAGAGGAACTTGGAGAGTTATAGAGGAAGTTCGGGGTGACGTTGTACTCCTTCGAAATCAGTGTTTCCGTTGAATCAGAAAGTGGGACAAGAGCCACGGCGTAGGGTTCGACCTTCACCTTTAGGGATGCTGCAGAAGCCACATATTTCAGAGCCTCTCCCAAAGGGATATCATTGAGAGCTAGGGTGATTTTGGTGCCTCCATCCGTTGACTCTTTGCTCGGGTCAACTTTCAAGACGATATTCACGCCTTTCAGGGTAGGATCGGTCTCGGTCGTATCGAGCTGGCGAGATTTCTTTTGAAGTTTATCGACCGCATCCCTCAGGCTCTCATCCTGAAGCGAAAGTTGGGGTATGACGATTTCCTGCAGCTTTCTGCTGATACTGCTGGTGCCCTTGATGTCGATAGGATTCTGTTCGACGATCGTTGAGGCGCCTTCATTGAATTTTGGCACCGGAAGCTCCCAGGCATGATCCACATCCTCCAGCATCTGGCCACGGCGTTCATTATAGGTTTCCGTGGCATATTCTGTTCGATATTTATTGATCTCCTCCATGCCAAGTCGTGCAGCCGTGTTTTGAGGATCGAGATTGAGGATTTTTTCATAATCCTTGAATGCAGCATCGTAGCGGCCAGATTCCGTGAGTCCCTGAGCCTCACTAAGGAGTTGTTTAACTTCCTCCACTTTGGCGATAAATCCCGGAGTCATCGTCCGGTTAAACTGGTTTGGATCACGCAGTTCATCCTGAAGCGTCAGGAGAGGCTTGTAGGTCGAGTCGTACGGATGGCCGGTAGCCGTGGAAACCACCAGTTCGGCATCGTCAAACCTGCCTTCCGAAATTCTTTGCTTGGCTAGGGCTAGGGCTGCCTTTGAGAATGTCTCAAAGGCAACGGTGCGAAGTCCCTGCGAGGCGTCTCCGCCTGAGGGAAGGGCGTCAACAGCGCTTTTAGAGAGGGCAAAAGCAGATTCAAAATCGTTATTCGAGAGTGCGGCGGCGGCTTTCGCAGTTTGCGACTGGGCCCAGTCACCTCTTTCCTGGCGGATTTTGATCTCCCTTTCCGATAGCCCTACAACTCCGCTCTGCTGGGCCTTTATGGCGGGCACTACTGGAATAACAAAACACAGAGCGAACACCCCGCCTGATGCGAGGGAACGGAGCGATTTAGGTATGACCGTTTGGATTTGTTGCTCGATTGTCTGGTTCACGGGAGGAGGTTCTAAGAAGCGGAGGTAAAGAGAGGAGGGAGAGGATTATGGTTTGGCAGAGGGGGTCGGGGAAGGCTGCGGATTGGATGCGTTGACTGTATAGACTCTTCCATCTTTTTCGAGATGGATGCCCCCGTTGGAAAAATCATTGAGTTTGTAAGTTTCCGTTAATTTCTTGTCAAGGCTGGTCAGCGGAAACTCCTTTCCGCGCTCCACCGTGATGACCTCTTCCGGTGCACCAGTCAATCGATAATGAAAAGTGACGCTTTCGATGAGTTCGATAGGTGTGGGTTTGTAGCTCCTTTCCCCATATCTTTTTATCAGAGTATAGTTTTCCTTGGTGATCGAGTTGCTGAGAGTGACCTCACTGACATCGTAATCCGTATCATTGATGGTCTTCTTCTTGGGCTGATAGTCGGTAACTTGTAGGAAAGGAGCGCCGGGCACAGTATCCCCCTTTACTACTGTTCTGGGAGAGGTATCGGGCTTGCCTCCTTTGTCAGGGTCGGCCACTGGATGGGTCGGTCGAAGCTCAAGCTCCTGCTTGCCATCCGTGTCCTCCTCATCGACGAACTCAAAGGTGTAATCACTTTTCCGTATGTCATCATCGGTATAATAGAGTTTGTGGTAGAGCGGGGGGATATCCTTTGGGTTGCTCGGGTCGGTTCCATACGTGTATTCCTCTAAAACCGTGAAACCCTTCTGGAAGGGATCCTCGGACAAGATATTCATATCCGTGTAATCGAGCTTGTTTTTGACGAGCCATGAGTTTTTTACCGGGGGATAAAGGGGAACATCTCCTTCCATAGGATCGATCAGGACACCGTCTTTGAGCAGATAGGCACGGGAGACGAGCGGTGAGGCCCCATCATCACGCAGATTCCAAAGGATCGGTTCCTTGAGATGGGCCAACGCATCGGCTGCATCATTCGATGGCTGCGGTGCAGGTGATTTCACTGCACTCGTTGCGGTTGCGTAAGCGGTGAATGTGCTGCTGAGTTGCATCGACCAAGTGATCAGTAACCCTGCGGACACAAGCACCACAATGGTTGAGACGCCCAGGGCGACCCAATGATAGTGACGGCTAAAGAAATCTTTCATGGCCGGTTATTTGGATACCCCCGGTTGGTTTATTTGTGCTGGGAAATCGACTGCGCGGATTTTCATCTGCACATTCAGGAGTTCACGCCCGACGATAA
Source organism: Spartobacteria bacterium (assembly GCA_003136515.1). The sequence goes on along the minus strand of PLEU01000110.1, from coordinate 7,919 downwards.
TTGGAAGCCGACGGATAGCGACTGATCCATCGGAGGAGGTATCGGTGGCGGCAGAGGTGTCTGCATCCTTGCGTGGGGGTTCCAGAACGCTGTTCTGTATTTTCATGTCTTCGATTACCAGAAGGTATGGTGCCGACGAGATGGCGTTTAGCACTTCACGGAAGGCACTTTGGTCGCAACGCAAGGCAATCTGAAGGGTCCCGACGGTTTCATAGGCCATCTCGGATGGGCTTGGGAGGGGAGCCCTGTTTCTCATATACCTGGAGCCGTTAGGTCCCGAAAGAGATCTCGCAGAGGGACTCTCGGAACGACTGCGTGCAAATTCAGTAACGCTGAGACCTCTCTGGGAAACGAGTGTCTTGGCAATCCAGTTCAGGGCGGTGAGCTGTTTGGAAAGGCTATCCACCTCTTCCTGCTTTGGCAGCTGGTTTTCGTATTCATCCAACCCAAGGTAGAAAGTCTGGGGCAAGGTGGATCCCGAAGAGACTGAGAGAGTTTTGATTGCAGTGACTTGATTTCTCAATGCGTCCTGAAAGCTCTGGGGCTGATCCTGAGGTTTTGCTTTCTCAATATCATCGAAGAAAGGTATCCGATATTCTTGGAGAGCCGTGGTGAGTTTGTTCAGACTGGCTTGATTTTTCGCGAGGGTATCTTCCAGTTTTTCCAGATTTGACGTGCTTGGAAATATAGATTGATGAGCGAGTCGATCCAGATCCGAGGCCTTGGCATTATATTCATCAGTTGCTGCACTATAATCGTCCCAGGCACTCCAGGAAAGATAGCCCAAGCCTCCTGCTGCAATCACGAAGACACCCGCCAAAGTGGCCGGCATTCTGTTTTCTGAAAGCCATGTTTTAATATTCATCCGGATCAGGGGAGCGGGGCGAGAGGAGTGCGAAGTGGGATGACGAGAGAGAACGGGTATGCCCATAACTGGCCGTTCGGACTTCCGCGCTGCGTGATGATTTTGGATTTTTCCTTTTCTTCGACGGAAAAAATGTCCGAAGACTGAAGTGCTGTGACGAAGTCATCGATGACTCCCGCCTCGCGTGGATTGTCCAGATAGAGACCTTTGACGGAAATGGCCTTGATCAGGGGGGGAGGGGCAACGCCATATCTCACCGGGGAGGCATTCGAAGGGAGATCCGAAACTGGCTGGATTTCCGTTATCCAAAGGAAACGCCTTGGAATTCTCGCGTTCAGATCTGCTATGATTGAGGGGTAAACATCGCGGAACGCGATGATGGATAGCAGATCAGTCGCGGATTTCTGCGTGATCGCCAGCTTTGAGGAGAGAGCGTCAATCTGGGATGCAAGATGACTTTCATCACCAATTGAGGCATTGATTTTTTCGGTTTGCGCGCGGGTGGTGGAAGCTGCGTTCAGCGCATATCCATACCATGCACCCAAGGTAAGCAGAAGCATTGTTGCCGCCGTTATGAGCAATGGCAGGCGTTTGCTGAGTTCACGCTTGCCAACTAGGGATGGGGGGAGGAGATCAGCCTTTGTCTGTCTGCCATCTGCAAGTACTAGGGCACCACCGACCAACTCTCCAAGATTGTTGGGATTGGACTCCACGAAGTGGGCTGCGGATTTGGATACGGAGATCCCGCGGAGTGGTTCAAAGAATGAAGTCTCCTTCAGGAATTTTTCAGAGAGAAACTCAGCGAGGTAGGGCATGCAGGCCATGCCTCCTGTCACGATAAGATGGGAGGGCTCGGAGCCTCCCAGATTGGAACGGTAAAAGCTAATGGATCTGCTGATATCCGCCTGGGTTTTGAGCAGTGCCTGCCGGGTTAGGCGTGCCAGATTGGCTTCCACGGGATCTTCCGGAGGAGCAAAGCCTGCTCCCAGACCTACTGTACCGTGGGCGATTTTCAAATGTTCTGTTTCCTCAAGGCCGAGATGCATGTCCTTGCTGATGGAAGTCGTCACTGCAAGGCCTCCCGAGGGAATGCTTCTTGCAAAAAATGACTCCGGCGATGAAATCACCAGATTGGTGGTTCTTGATCCTATATCCAGAAGCAGAGTGGTCGAGGAGAGTGATTCCTCGGGATAGGCATGCCGGAAAGCATCATAGAGTGCCAGCAACGAAGCCGAGATGGATGTGATCCTCACTCCCGTAGAGTTGATCGATCTACAGAGTTCCTCCAGAAGATCAAGTTTGACTGCGATGAAGGCCACATTCACGGCACCCGAGGGAGTCTGGCCCATGTTCACGTAATCCCAGACGACTTCTTCCAACGGGAAGGGAATGTTATGCTGTGCCTCGAAGCTGATGACAGCCCCGACTTGATCGTCACTCCCAGGAGGCACATCTAGAGGGGCCACCTTGGTGAAGACTGTATGGGCCGGCAAGACTAGAGCCAGATCACCTCCCTTGATCTTCCATTCGTTGAGGATCTCCTGAAGGGCGATCTTTATCTGTTGGGGGCGAGTCGCATCGAGAGCAGGATCCAGTATCAAGTCTCTCTTCGCAGCCCGATGAAGCTGGATTCCTCCTTTGGCAAGAGTGGTGAACTCAGCCAGTCGGAGGCTCTGCATTCCAAGATCGAGGACAAGAAGCTTTTTTGCGGCTGACATGAAACGGCTTTTGATTATTGGAGGGATTGTCGCACTAGCCGAGGTCGCTGCCTACGGCTTTTTAACTGGTTCGTAATAATCCCAGTAAAGTGGTGCGAACGGTGTGTCATCCTTGTCGAGCATGTATCCGGTGGTCTGTTGAAACTGTGTCCACCAAATTCCTGAACCTTTGAAGCTTTTCGATGCTACGATCTGCCCCTGTCTACTGATGGTGACTCCTATATCGATGAGTGCAGAATCGGGGGAGGAGGGGATTCTTCCATTGAAGAAACGCTCCAAGGCCCTCGGACTGACATACATGACCGACTTGAGATCATCTTGATTGGCCGGAATCGCAGTGTGAGTGACCTGGCCAGTCAGAAGAGTTCCCTGTGGAGCAAGTGTGCTTTTGTTGGCAAGCAGCACATAATAATTAAACACCAAATCGTCGGAGAATCTGTCGGTAGACATCCGGGGCTTCCAAGAGAAGGAGACCTCAATTTCTAGCCATTTTTTTGGGCCACCTGGTATGGACTTATCAGTCCCACTGAAAGAAATCTGGGGAGTTGTGGGGAGTGAAGGGGAAATCTTGGTGATTAAAAACTCCGTGTTGACCTGAGCCTCAAGAGGGGAAATCAAACCGAAGCAGAAACCGATGACGGCCAAGGAAAATAGGGATGAGGAAAAAATGCGGGTAAAGGTGTTTAAAATCACTGAGGGATGAAGTTGGGGGTGAGTATTGAGGAATTAGGGATATTGCAGGAGAAGTGCTTAAAAATCCAGAAAGATGTTTCTTTCCGAGAAACGTCGTAAGTTCAATGCGCCCCTTTTCTGAAGATCACTGCGGGGATGGTTTGAAGGATGATCCAGAGATCCAGTAATAACGAGGCATTGTCGATGTACTCGATATCGAGCTGAACCCATTCTTCGAAGCTCTTGATAGAGCTTCTCCCCCTGATCTGCCAAAGGCAGGTCAGTCCGGGTTTCACGCTCAAGCGTCTTCGGTGTGTGCTCTTTTCGATTTGCTCTGTTTCGTAATCCGGCAGAGGGCGAGGTCCGACCAGGCTCATGTCACCACGAAGGACATTCAGCAGTTGGGGAATTTCATCCAGACTGTTTCGACGGAGGAATTCGCCGATAGGAGTGACACGAGGATCGCAGTTGATTTTAAAAACGGGCCCCTGCATTTCATTCTGGTTGGCGAGTTCGGAATGAAGTTCTGGGGCATTAACGACCATCGATCGGAATTTCAAGATCGTAAAACGTCGCCCACGTTTGCCGCTGCGGGATTGGTGGAAGATAATGGGGCCCGGAGAGGTCAGTTTGATGGCGATAGCTATAATCAGGCAGGGGATAAAGAGGAGCAGGATCCCCGTGATGGAACCGATGATGTCGATGCTCCTTTTCACGGATTCATACCAGAAATCTCCTGTGGACGTCCGAAAAACTAGGATACGGTTGTTCCCAGCCGACTGGATGGAAGGGGTGCCGAGAAGGCCGTTGATGTTACGAGCTTTGATCCAGACCTCCAAACCCTCAGTTTCGAAATCAAAGGGGAGGTCTTCGTTTTTTGGTGAATCGGGGGAGACGAAAATCACCCGGTCGGCGGCATGGAAGCGGATACTTTTTCTGATCGTAGAAGCATCGAGCCTATCAAGGTCGAACCATCGTGAAATTCGCAACTCCATCTTCTCGGCGGTATTTAGTCCCCTGAGGAATTCGCTGATATCCAAGGAAGTTCCCACTAGGACGCTGTGCTCGCTATATTTCCCGCTCTTATAGCTGTGAATGAGCAATTTTTTGGTGATCCAGACACGGGTGATTAGAACAACGGGTGAGAGAATTAAAAAAAGAATCAGAACAGATCGGCTGGGGACTTCGAGTTTTCCGAAAATCGAGCTGATGCTGATGACGAGGATAAGCCATAACCCCGCCCTTGCCATTTTCAGAAAGAAGCTCTCGTAACGCTGAGTCAGGAGATTGTCGTAAAAACCCTGAAGATCCAGCAACAGCGGAGTCAGGGCTATGATCAGCCCGAGCATCCAGTAAGCATGGGAGAATGGAGGGATGGTGGGGAGCCCGTCCAGACGGATCAGACCAGAACTCCGCATGAAATAACAGATGATCAAGCAGACTCCAAGAAGCAGTCCGTCGATGATCAGCGCGAGATCTTTAGAAATTTCCTGCTTGCGATTCAAGATTGAGGGATAAAAAACAAGGTTCTTTACTAGAGTGACTATCAAAACCCGTCAAACATTGAGCCTTCAACATTTACTTTCACTGGGTCGCCCCTTGGTGGTCGGGACGCTGCATGAACCCGGCGGGATCAGTCTCCTCAAAAAAACCTCAGCTTCATCCGGGCATCGGTTCAAGTTTCCTGTGGATATACTCGAAGCAAGGCTGGATGCCCTCTCCACTGGGAATCTTCCCGTAACATGGTCTCATCCAGTTATCGCGACTGCACGCCATCCCAAGGAGGGCGGAACTGGTGGCCTTTCCCTGTCCAGCCGCCGCCGATTGCTTGAAGACGCCTTGCCTTGGGCTTCGGCGCTCGATATTGAACTCCGCTCTGTGCGCGAACTGAAACGCGTGATCGCCGCAGCCCATCAGCATGGCAGGACAGTTATCCTTTCCCACCATGACTTTTCGGGCACCCCGTCGATGGCCAGCTTGAAGAAACTTGCAGCACGTGCCGCCGATCATGGTGCCGATCTCTTCAAGGTGGCGACGCAACTCGAGAATCAACGTGATTTGCAGCGACTCATCGAACTTCAGCTGAGTGATACAACGATCCTAGTAACGACCATGGGCATGGGGCCTGCCGGCTGTTTTTCCCGTCTCGTTCTCTGCGGATTTGGTGCTCCGCTCTGCTATGGGTGGCTTGGCAAACCTCAGATTTCAGGTCAATGGCCTGCACTGGAACTCGCCGCCCTGCTTACGGGAATCCTTCCCAAGTGAGCCCGGGAGCATTGTTGTTGCCGACAGGCGCTGGATTTGTCTACGCCAGCGGTGCCATCGCAATCAAGCGTGCCCTTGGAACAGGAGTCTCCGGAAATTGGGTGAATTTTCTCTGTAACAGCCTAACGGCCATATTTTTCCAATTATTCTGGCTCTTCCCCGGGGGAAGGCCTACTTATGCCGCACTGATACCACCCTTACTGTGCGGAGCACTTTTTTTCCTTGGGCAGATCTGCACTTTTCGAGCGATTGCCACCGGAGATGTTTCCATTGCGACACCCCTGCTCGGAACCAAAGTCATTTTTGTTGCTCTATTCTCACTCCTTCTCCTTCACCATGCGCTGCCCGTCCGATGGTGGATTGCGTCGCTTCTTGCGAGCGTGGGCATCGCCTTTATCTCCTACTCGCCGGTCGGATTTCACAAGCGTCTTGTGGCGACAGTGGGTTGGTCTCTTGGAACAGCCGTTGTTTTTGCCCTTACCGATATTAATGTCCAACACTGGGTTCCGCGGATCGGCTACTATCGCTTTGCCCCCGTCATGTTCGGAACGACCGGACTCCTCTCGCTGATTTACCTTCCTGCAATCTTTAAGGAAAATCAGCATCAGAGGTATGACTCCGGGAGTCTGCAAGTCCAACCAAAGTCACGTCTTTGGCTGACGATCGGGGCCTTTCTTCTCTCAATTCAGGCGATGGGGATGTACTCCGCGATCGGACTCTACGGCAGCGCAACACTCACCAACATCCTCTATGGTTCCCGTTGCCTCTGGAGCGTACTTCTGGTCTGGAGCCTCGGTTCCCTAGCCGGAGAATCTGCTTCGGCAGGCAATCGCTCCGCAGTGATGGGCTTGCGGTTGACTGGAGCGCTGCTCCTCTTTGCTGCAATGGCACTCGTGATTCAGTGAGACCCCTGATAAAGACCCTGCTTCAATGATAGCCGACTTTCCCGATCCGAGGGGTCATCCCCAGCTCTCCACTCAGGAAATGAAGTCTGCCGTTGAGCTGTTGCTTCGGAGAGATGTTGATGAATCACAGAAAGCCCGATTTCTCACAGATCTTGAGGTGCGAGGTGAAACCGCGGAGGAATTGGCAGGGTTTGCGGCTATCCTTTTGGATGCCGGGGTGAGACCTGAGATTCCTAGGGATCTACCATTAGTGGAGCTTTGCGGTACCGGAGGTGACAAGGCCGGACTTCTGAATATCTCAACAGCGGCTATGTTCATCGTGGCAGGTGCGGGAGTCCGGGTTGTGAAGCATGGCAACCGTGCCGTCAGTTCCCAATGCGGCAGTGCCGATGTGCTGGAGGCCCTCGGAGTCTGCCTGCATCTCAAGCCGGATTCTATTGCTACAGTTCTTGAAAAAGCCGGAAATGTTTTTCTGCTCGCCTCGGATTTTCACCCTGCTGTGGCGGCGGTGGGTTCCCTACGTCGGTCCCTTGCATCCCAAGGGCAGAGGACGATTTTCAATCTTCTTGGCCCATTGCTCAATCCCGCCAGTCCTGATTTTCAGCTCACAGGAGTTTACTCGCCGGAGTTGCTTGATCTTTATGCCTCAGCTCTGGGATTGCTCGGACGGAGTCATGCCTGGGCGGTGCATGGGATGGGATCTTCCGCCGACGGGGGATTTGATGAGTTGTCCATTCTCGGACCGTCATCCGTTGCCGCTTTCACTTCAGGACAAATTGACCGTTTCGAAATTGATCCAACGGCGTTGGGATTTTCAGACCAGCATGTGATATCATCTCTGATCGGAGGGAATGCTGCTGAGAATGCGGCACGGATAAGGGAGATCCTATCTGGCCGAGATCATGGCGCAGCACGAGACATGATCCTCCTGAATGCTGGTGCTGCAATTCATATCACGGGTAGGACAAAAACACTGGGCGAGGGTATCGATCTTGCCTGTGAGAGCCTCGATTCCGGCGGGGCTATCCGGGCACTGAATCGTCTGAGGGAAGCTTCCTCCGAGGCTGCCCGCTAGCCACGTGGTGCTGATAAAAATGTGTCGGTTAGGAAATTTTCAGAAATCCCGGGAGTTCCTCGGAGCCAAAGTCTGCAAGCACTCTCCCATCATCCGTCACAAGGACAGGGGCCTTTGATTGGCCGGATAACTTCCTCATCGATGCGTATGAAGCTGGATCGGAAATCACATCCACTGGGGTGAAGGCGATATGATGCTGCCGTAGCCAGCGCTCGGCATCATCGCACCAAGGGCATCCGTTTTTGAGATAAAGAATCATCGTGATATTCTATTCTATAATCTCTCTGCTTGCCAGTTCCCCCCGCATCAACCAATCTGATCGGCTCTAATGGCGCGTTCGTCTAGGGGTTAGGACACAGCCCTCTCAAGGCTGACGCACGGGTTCGAATCCCGTACGCGCTACCATTTGTGCAGGAAGT
>PLEU01000078.1 GCA_003136515.1 Spartobacteria bacterium | reverse complement strand
GTAGAGGGAATCGAACCCTCATGGCCTGCTTGGAAGGCAGGAACTTTACCACTAAGCTATACCCGCAAACTAGATTTTCACCCTATCATGTCATCACTTTTTGGTCAACCTGTCTTACAGCACAGTCGTGTTAATGGGAAGGCCCGGCTTGTGTTTCGATCCCTTCCCTATGAAGCGCTTCTCCGAACTGCCCCGAGGCTTTCCCAGAGAGGTCTACTTCCTTTTCATGATGGCCGTGACCCCTGAGCAGCCGCAGTTCACCCCTCAAAAACATGAGGGCAACCATTAGAATCAGCACGCTGGCGATCAGAAGTCGGCGGAGGGGCGAACGATTTCCCATGGAGTCGCAGGAGAACGTGGCTATGTAAGTTTCTTTGCCAAGATCCCACCTACGACTGCTGGGTTTGCCTTCCCTTTGGAGAGCTTCATGACTTGACCTTTCAGGAAGTTCAACGCGGCCTCCTTACCCGATTTGTAATCGGCCACAGAGTTCGGATTCGCCGCGATCACCTCATCACAGAAGACTTCAATCGCACCCGTGTCGCTCACCTGCTTCAGTCCCTTCTCCTCGATGATGAGAGCGGGTGCTTTGCTGCTTCCCATCATCTCTGCAAAGACCTCCTTACCCTGACGACCGCTTATGGTGCCCCCCTCGATGAGTATAGTCAGCTCCCCGATGGAGGCGGGAGCTATCGGGCAGGCGCTAAGGTCGAGAGAGGCCGCACTGAGCGCACTCAGGAGGTCATTAATAATCCAGTTGGCTACGCTCTTTGGCCTAGGTGATCCATTGGGGATGCTGACCGCTGCTTCGAAGTAATCGGAGAGATTCTTGTCATCGGCCAGGACCGCTGCATCGTATTCACTTATGCCGTAGTCGGTGACAAAACGTTCCCGCTTTACCTGTGGCAGTTCGGGCATTCCCTTTTTGGCCGCCTCAACGATCTTTGCGGTTCGGACGGGTAAAAGATCGGGATCAGGGAAGTAACGGTAGTCGTGCGCCGATTCCTTGATCCGCATAAGGGTGGTTTCGCCGCGGTCATCATCCCAGCGCCGGGTCTCCTGATCAAGCTTGCCTCCACCCAAAACGATCTCGATCTGACGCTCGATCTCAAATGCGAGAGCACGGCGGACACCGCTGATAGTGTTAAGGTTTTTGAGTTCTATCTTGGTTCCGTATTCCTTTTGGCCGGCGGGCCGGACGGAGACATTCACATCGCAGCGCATCTGCCCCTTCTCCATGTCCGCGTCGCTGATGTTTCCATAAACGAGAATCTGGCGGAGCGCAGAGAGATAGGCAAAGGCCTCTTCGGGNNAGCGGCGTGCCGGCACGGTTGAAATCAATGCCGCTGGAGCTTTCCAGATGAAAACTCTTGGCGACATCCTCCTCAAGATGGATGCGGGTAAGCCGTATGGTCTTGCCGGGAGTGGCTATTGATTTCTGTGCATCCTTTGGATAAGCTGTTTCATGCAGCGGGACGCCGCCACCTAGACAGAGGGGTTGGTCATACTGGGAAATCTGATAGTTTTTGGGCATGTCCGGATAGTAATAGTTCTTGCGATCGAACTTGCAGATCTCAGGAATCGTGCAGCCCAGCATCAGGCCGGCACGAGCTGTCAACCGTAGGGCTTCGCCATTCATCACCGGAAGGGCACCCGGCAGACCAAGGCAGGTGGGACAGGTGTGGGTGTTCGGCTCGGCTCCATATTCGACCTTGCAGCCACAGAACATCTTGCTCCTTGTCTTGAGTTGGGCGTGAACTTCAAGGCCGATAGTTACTGCGTAGTCAGTGGTGAATGGATGACTCATGGGGCTGTCTGAAAGGGTGAAGTCGGGTTTGTACCGTGCCCGGGCCCGGGAGGCGAGTTCGGAGACACTGGGTGTTTGATTTTTATACCATGTATTCTGGCTGCTTGAACTGGGATTAGCGAAGTAAGATGTGAGGCTGGCTGCGCTTGCACCGGCGGAGTAAGTGCAAAATCAAGGGCGGCGGTGAAGTCAAACCTCTTTATCTCGCTCATGAAGTCGGCATCCTCCAGAAGCGCGCGAAGTTGTTTATCCTGAAACAACGGCAGGTAGTCATGGGTCTGTGCCGCCGCTGCCATCTCCGGATCCTTGAGCAGGGAAACCACTTTCGGATTCGCAAGGAGTTGCTGTGTGTCTGGGTACTGGACGAAGCGCTGCATGGCCTGATCGTTACCGTAGAGTTTCGAGAATTTCACGATGTTGTCGTAAAACGACGTCGGCAACGGATCGAAATCCTTGAGCGTCTGCCCTGCAGAGCCCATCTCCAAAGAGGCTTTCAGTCTCATTAGAAAAAGTGCTGCCGGATTCCGGGGTGGAAGGCGTCTATCCGCTTTTGCCGCCGCGAGGGCCTGAGCAATGCGGAACTCGCCATATGAGCCCAGCCCTCTGATCAACATGATGGCACCGCAGACGATCGCCAAACCGTAGAGGAGACCGCAGACGGTTCCGCCCAGACCGAAGAAAAACCGCACTAGCCCTTGATGATGCTCAGTGCGCTTGAAGAGCAGGCCGGCCATAAAGGATATCAGCATGTAGATCCCAAGTCCGACAACCAGTGCTGCGACAGCCGGGGCGAGGAGCGGAGGCACCTTCGAAAAGAGGGTGAGCACTGTTCCCGTGGCGCCCGCCGCCGCAGATCCTCCCATCCAAGCGCAGCACAGAGCGAGGAGACGGAATATGCCGCGTACCACGCCGAATTGCCAGCCGCGCCACAGCTCGTAGAGCAGAAAAAGAACGGCGACTCCGAAGAGGATATTCTGTAGCTGGACAGAACCAGCCGTTGGCATGCAGGAGGTGGGTGGCATGATTTCGGTCTATCGGGGAATATTGAAGCCGGGTGGGGTCTTGGACAATTTTCGAAGTCTTTTACTCCAGCTCACGGAAGGTTTTGCTAAATTCCGGCAGGGATAAAGCCGCCTTTTGTTTTTCGAATGCATCCTTGGATAAGGGCCCGTGAACTCCCTTCTCACGATCCTCAAGCTTGTTGCTGAGTGTGCGTTCAATGATGTAAAAATGCGTGACTCCCCGGTTAATGCCACCTCCGTTTTCCTGAATCGGGTGCTGCTTGAGAACGATATATTTTTCATCGGCACCAATCGCGTAAACAGCTGGTTCCACCAGAACCGAAAGATATCCATCGTCGTTAAAGGAGAGCTCCATCTGGTCCAGTGAGTCTATAGCAACAAGGCTGTAGCGTTCATCTCGCCAATAGATGTCGTTCCAGATGTGGTAAAATAAAACCCAGCTTCCAGAAACCAACACTACTGCCAGTCCTGATAAAAGCCTGATACGAACTCTGCCTGACATGTTGAGCCACAGCATGAATGACCGACTCATGAGTTGCAATAATGCGCCGCTCCTGAACGGCCAGAGTTTTTTATCGCCCGTGGTAATATTTACTAGGTGGGAACCTCTTCCGGAACTTGCACCGANNGCACCGATACCACTTCCTCAGCCGGGGCTCCCCCCTGAATCTCCTTGGTCTCGCCATGCAGGGCGCTGCCGCTCAAGTCTCCGGGCGGAAGCACTTCGTCCCTGCCAGTGAACTTCACGCTGATAAGTTTGGTAACGCCACGCTCCTCCATGGTCACACCGTA
>PLEU01000203.1 GCA_003136515.1 Spartobacteria bacterium | reverse complement strand
AAATTTGCACCGCAGGATGCCACCACTAATCCGTCGCTGATCCTCAAGGCCGTCCTTCAGCCTGAATATCGCGTGCTTCTCGATAAGGCCATCGCGGATAACAAAGGATCGTCGGGTTCTACCATTCCAAGCAAGGTGATCGACGACACGTTGATCCTCTTCGGTCTGGAGATTCTTAAAATTGTTCCGGGGCGCGTCAGTACCGAAGTTGATGCCCGACTTTCCTTTGACACCGATGCAACCCTTGCAAAGGCCCGATATCTTATCAGTCTATACGAGAAGGCTGGGATGAGCCGCGAGCGTGTCCTCATCAAGATCGCCTCCACNNGGGAAGGCATCCGGGCGGCGGAAATTCTCCAGAAAGAGGGGATCAACTGCAATCTCACACTGCTTTTCTCCATGCCCCAGGCCGTGGCCTGCGCCGAGGCAGGCATCCGTCTGATCTCACCCTTTGTCGGCCGCATTTACGACTATTACAAGGGCAAGACCGGCAAGGAATATGTGGGGTTGGAAGATCCAGGCGTCCAGTCGGTCCACCAGATCTATAATTACTTCAAGAAGTTCGGTTATCATACTCAGGTCATGGGAGCGAGCTTCCGCAATACTGGAGAAATCGTGGCGCTTGCAGGTTGTGACCTTCTCACGATCAGTCCCGACCTCCTCGCAAAACTCGAGCAGTGTCATGAAGCGATGACTCGTGTGCTTGATCCCGAGATCGCGAAGTCCCTCGACATTGAGAAAATCCCGGTCGATGAGAAGAACTTCCGGTGGCTACTCAACGAGGATGCCATGGCGACTGACAAGCTTGCCGAGGGTATCCGCAAGTTTGCCGAAGACATCGTCAAGTTGGAAGGGATCATCGCGCAGGCATCCTGAGTCTGGCCTGACTCTTAATCTTCCTCCCATGAAATATCTTATCCTGTTCGCATGTGTGCTCCTCACCCTGACGGGTTGCTCTACGACCGGAGGGTCCCAGTCCGGGGGAGTTAGCACTCTGAGCGGAGGAGGTGACGATCACCCGGCTTCCGTTCCCGTTCTACTGGGGCTTGATCCCGTCCGTCAGGATCTGCAGCTCTCCTCTCTCCAATGTGCGCTTCTGGATTCCCTGCGCTCTGAGTATAAAAAGCAGGCCCGTCAGATTACGGCCATTGGTATGGCGGATCAGGATGCCGCCCTGCGCGCCAACTGGGATCTGAAGAAACTTCGCAAGCAGTACAACCAGCGGGCTCTTGCTGTTATTAGCCCTTCTCAACAGGATCGTCTGCGCCAGATTGAGAGGCAGATGCTCGGAGGAAGGCTCCTAACTTCAGTTTCCGAGCAGAAGCTTCTCGGTCTGACTCAGCAGCAACAACAGTCGCTCGCCATCCTCGACAAGGGGGATCAGGCCAAGGCCTCCGCCATTATGGGACAGTTTAGCAGTGGAAAAATCTCCTCCTTCTCCAAGGATATTCAGCTTCATCAACTCCAACAGGCGACCTCCAAGAAAATGCTCTCCATTCTGACTTCCGAGCAGAAAAAGCAGTGGAAGATTCTTAGCGGGCAGAAGCTTGGCCTGCCCACGGTGCATGATCCGAATGCATCATCGAAGTCACTATTCGAGGGAAATTGAGCCCGTCTGGGCTACTCCTAAAGCACAGACTATCACCGGCTTTCCCTCGGCCCGGCATCTCTAGCTGAGCGGCATTGTTGACAGCGTCCTGAATCCCCGCGATTCGCTCTCAAGCTTTACTCTCCATTCAAACTTCCTTCGTATCGGTAGCCGTCATGCGCAAGTCTTGAAGACACCGCGCAAAAAAACGCTCGCCTCCCTACTTCAACTCGGGAGGGAGGGGAAGATTCTTAATCTGCTGGACGGCGTTGCGGTGACAGACCAAGACGGCATCATCGGTTTCAACGACGACAAGATCGCTGACGCCGCATAGGGCGATGGTGCGTTTGCCCGCCACCACGATATTACGACCTGAGTCGAGGGTGACGACAGAGCCTTTCAGGGTATTGTTTTGGGCATCTTTGCCCAGGTGGGTGGGAAGGGCTGTCCAGGAACCGACATCGTCCCAATCATAGGCGGCAATGGCTGCAACAACGCTGGAGGCCTTTTCCATAATGGCAAAATCAACGGAGATTTTAGGGAGTGTTGGGAATACCGCTTTTAAATACGTTTCCACGGAACCCGACTTGGGAAAGCCCAGAATAAACTGCTCCAGTTCCGGTTGATGTTTTCGGCATTCCGCAAGGAAGGTCTCCCCCTGCCAGAGAAACATGCCTGCATTCCAGCCATGTTTTTTGCCTTCCAGAAACCCGCGTGCGCGGTCCGCATCGGGTTTCTCCACGAAGCGCTCGACGGAGACAATGGGTGTGGTTCCCTGAGTTGTTACAGGCTTGCCAAGCTGGAGGTAACCGAAACCGGTTGCGGCATAGCTAGGCGTGATCGAGAAGGTGAGGATGGATGAGTGTTCCGCAACAAAGGAGGCTGCCTCCTCAAGCTGTCTTCGAAATGTCGCCGTATCGTGAATCATGGCGTCGGCTGGGAAAAGGCCGACCAGCGCATCGGGTCGCCGACTCAGGGCGAGCCCTGTGGCGAGTGCTGCCGCAGGTGCGGTGTCACGCTTTGCAGGCTCGGCAAATATATTTACTGCTGGGAGGAAGGGAACGGCTGCGATAGTTGCTTCGAGCTGGGCCGTATTGGTCAGGATATAGATTTGTTCGAGGGGAATGACACCTTCAAAACGGCGCACCGTCTGCTCCAGCATGGTGTCATCGCCCAGTAGTCGCAGGAGATGCTTGGGTGTGGTGATTCGGCTGGAAGGCCAGAACCGTTCGCCACTACCTCCGGCCATGATGAAGACACTGAGACGATCAAGTGGTGCGTTGGGAAGTGAAATCTGAGAACTGGGAGTTGGAGGGGACATGGGGAGATGTATCCAAACAGAGAGTTCGGGGTCATCCAAGTGTGGATAGTGTTGTTTTGAGGGACTCGAGTTTTTCGCTCCAACGTGCCTGACGTTGTTTGTGATCTTCCAGTACGGCGGGGGGGACTCTCTCCACAAATGTCTGATCGGAGAGTTTTGTATTCACCTTGACCAGCTCCGCTTCGACCTTGGCAATTTCACTTTCTATGCGTTTGCGCTCCGCCTCCAGATCGATGAGCCCTTCCAACGGGAGATAGATTGTGCCGATGTCAGTGAGGATGCCGGGAGTTCCTGCGGGTGCTGCTTCCGACAAAAGAATGATTTCCGAGGCGCGACTCAAGGAGGCAAAGATCGCCTGCTGGATCGGGGTGAATGCCGCTTTGGGTAGTATCAAAAAACGCACCTGCTGCGATGCGGGGAGCTTAAACTCCGCCCGAAGATTTCGGGCCGCATGGATTGCCGAGTAAAGAGACGCAGTGATGCTACGGGCCTCGTCGATTCTTTCTTCACCGATGCCAGCCAGAAGCTTCTCCTCCGGGGGCTTGGCGTAGAGGAGGAACTTGGCCCGTTTACCGGTGCCAGAGGCCGAGACCGGAGCCTGAAATCCAAGACGCGCCCACAGCTCCTCGGTGATGTGCGGCATCAGGGGATGAAGGAGTCGCAGCAACGCCGAGAAGACATTGTCCATCGTGGCAAGGATGGCCTCGCGAGCCTCCTTATCAGGGCCATTCAAAATCGGACCCNNATCTGCCCCGCGATTTCATGGAAACGATAGTCGTCATATGCTTCCCGCAAAGCCGCGTGCATCGTGTCGAAGCGATCAAGAAGATGGATGGCGATGTCGGGAAGAGCCAGACCGGAGAGACTAGGATTTGGGGCGCATGGACCTTGTATTTCTCGGAAGCGGGCGGCATTCCAGAG
>PLEU01000163.1 GCA_003136515.1 Spartobacteria bacterium | reverse complement strand
ATTCCAGCCACTCCCTGATCTCGCGATGGCGTTCGCTATCTTCGCGGTGGGCGTGTACCAGAATATTGACATCAAGAAGCCTCATCGCCTGGAAATCAGGACTCCATTGAGTCAAGAAGCGAGGCCGAGGAATCCAGCTCCACCCCCTCCCTCAGTCCCGATCCGCCAAAGGTGACCAGGCTCGGTTTCTTACGGATCGACGACATTGACGATTTGGGACGTGCAACCAGGGAGCTACGCNNCCTCGATCACCTGGCCGAGGGTCAGTCGTCGCTCCCGAGAAGTTTTCTTTGCCAGATCCAGCAGCGAATCAGAAATGGAGATTGTCGTTCTCATGCATCAAATCATCACTGTAAAGCATCATGATGTCAATTTATGGATATTGAACGCGCTGCCTCTCTGCATCAGCCGACTACACTCGCTTATGGGCGAGCATATCGTCGAGGATCGCGGATGCTTCTGCCACAGGTTCAGTTCGCCATGAAGGGAGTTCTCTGATGACATGGGAGCTTTCTTATGTCACCCATCGAAGTCCTCGCTCTGCTTGCTGCTGCCTGTGCCGCCGGAATGATCAATGCGGTGGCAGGGGGTGGAACGCTGGTCACTTTCCCTGTGCTGATCCTCTTTGGCGTTCCTCCGGTGATTGCCAATGCCACCAGCACGCTCTCCTTGGTAGTGGGAACTGCGGGGAGTCTCTATGGATTTCGCAGGGATATTCAGGAAGTGCGTTCCTGGTTCAAGACTTTCATCCCCGTGAGTCTGGTGGGAGGCTGGCTCGGGAGCTTCTTGCTCACGCATGGGAGCGCCAGCACCTTTGCGCGACTGGTGCCGTATCTTGTCCNNGCACGACTGGTGCCCTACCTCGTTCTCTTTGCCACGCTACTTTTCATGATTCAGGGATTGCTCAGGCGACGTGTCGTTCATGAGTCGCTCATTGATGAATCGCCCTCTTTCAAACAGCGCCATCTTTTGCTCGCCATGTTCTTTCAGTTTTTAGTCTCCATTTATGGAGGCTATTTCGGGGCGGGAATCGGTATTCTGATGCTGGCCTCGCTGGGATTTCTGGGGTTCACGAATATTCATCGCATGAATGCCCTGAAGAATGTCCTGGGCTCGCTGATCAATCTCGTCNNTAAGAATGTCCTTGGCTCGCTGATCAATCTGGTGGCCGCCATCTGGTTCACCGCAAGCGGGCTCATCAACTGGCCACTCATGGGAATCATGACCGTCGGTGCCCTCGCCGGTTACTATTTTGGAGCCACCTATTCGCTTCGGCTTTCCCAGAAACATACCCGGTATCTCATCACGACAGCCGGACTTACCATTACGGTTGTGATGTTCTGGAAGCTGCACTAGCCCGATCTAGTTCAGTCCTTTCCAATGCTGGCATTCTTAGTTTGTGCCGGGATACACCTGAATGTCAAAAGCCACATTGGTGTTCATTTTTGCCCCATCTAGATTAAAANNATGATCGTGGAGAGTGTCGTACCCGCTGACAGAACTTACATTCGTAGTTAAATAGTTGTGAGCGACAAAGATGATGGCGTTGGAATTGCCATTGCAGATCGGATTGTCGATCACCACATCGTTGGTAAATAGATTTGAGGTATTTGTGACGCTCGTTAAGAGGAGGGAGGCGTTGGTTTGACCCGTGATGTTGGAAATATTGTAGCTGGTTGCCAAAGGCGTACTTTGGTTTTCGGTATAGACAGCCCAATGGCTACCATCATACCAGATCCCCAGATTATTAGTTTGGTATACACCCAAATCCAGTCTGGCTTTATTGGGATTGAAGAGATGGTTTACAAGGAACAGGGCGTTGGTTTTTCCGTTCAATCCATTTGAGGGAATCTCTGTGAAATCTTCTGAGCTGTTATCGCCCGACGTGATGAGGCGGAAGTTCTTGGCCGTTGCTGTTTTTTCAACCTTCACATTGAAGGTGGCCCCAGCTGGNNAGCTGGAATCGTGGTAAAATCTTCGTTATAGATTAACCATTTTTTTGTCAGGGTATCATAAAACACGCCAATGGGATGGTTGTTGATGACCTGGTTTGGAGAAAGGTTCTGCGTCACCAGAATGACCGCTGTAGGGTTGGCATTACAGAGGGGGCTGTTGATGGTTACATCCCCGGGAGTTGCTGCCGTAACTGTGAAGACATGCGGCGGACTTGCTGCCTCACTCTGTGCCGGAGCGGCTAGAAGAAGAATGGACAAGGCCACGGGGAGCATCCGGGCAAGGATTGTTAAGGTGAGATTTATTTTCATAAATTAAAAATACACATATCTTCTAAAGGAAAGAGGGGTGTCAAGGGCATAAGTGTAGAGCTTTGACAGCGAGTAAAGCGTCTCAACAGGTGAACGCAGACCCGCTTTTTAGATCGGACTTTACCGGGTTTCGTGTGCCAGAGCAGTTTGCTGCTGTCCATGAACCCTCCTCGTATGCGCCATGCGTCCAAACTGCTGTCATCGTTCTGATGGCATACAGGGGGCGCGTGTACCTTTAACCAAAAGCACACGGTATGCTTCTTCAAAAAAAGGAGGGGATACGCCTTTGGATTTTTCCTCTGCCATCTTTGCGACCCTGCGTGAGTCCATTCAAAC
>PLEU01000080.1 GCA_003136515.1 Spartobacteria bacterium | reverse complement strand
GCCACCAATCCGTTGCTTAGGGATGTATAATCATAGTCGTCCGCTTGAGCTTTGGCGAGGCCCGCTACAACAAGAATAAATATGAGGATCGGGTTTCTTGAAGAGAAAAACCAAGAGCAGTGAAAGTGCATAATGGGTTGGGCTTGAAGATATTTATTTGGGGGAATTAATATCATTCAGAACAATCCTGTAGTATTATTGCGATGATTCCTACAAATATTTAAATGGAGGAAATCCAATCACGAATTTTGTAATTTTTCAGCCAAAAGAAGGCATGACTGCCAATTATTTGGCAGCAAACGACTAAGTTCACTGTGCGACGGCCGTATGCCCCAACTGATAAAGGTCGCACAGTGCTGGTGTTGTGGCCATTCCGGTTTGATGCTATGTCGTTGACTAGGTCATGGATGATCTTTATCCATTTCTTCCTTATTTCTGGAAACAGCCATAACGCGCCCAACAGCGTGCCAATAGGATAGCCTCTAAATCAATTCAGTCGTGCTTCAGCGTCCACTTTGCCTTGCTTTTTTATGCGGTTGCCTTTCAGGCCCGTTGATTTCTATAGCTCTGGGAACAGAGCAAGAGGTGCCGACTTCTCCCACTCCCCAGACAATTTCTACAGCACCGAATGGAAAGTTTTTTGTGCGTCGTGAAAGAGCGGAATCCACGGCACTTGGCTTGACTCAGAAAAGGATAGAAATTTGTACCGAATCCGGTCGGGAGCTCTTTGCTTGGATCAGCGGTCTCGGCGCGACCTCATTTCTCTGGAGCCCCGATTCATCCTATCTCGCTGTCAATGACATGCCCGGAGAGTCGGGGGATCTAGTGAGGCTCTTCCATCTCGACCCGCAAGCCTCCGTCGTGACCCCTTTGCGGGAGCCGGATGGGAAGAAGCTTCTGGATGAGGAGGAAGCCCGTCACGGAAGTTTTCTTTCCTCGGTGGACGAGGTTCATCTACGTGCCATCGAGTGGAGGGAAGGACACCTTTGGTGTCTTCTCACGGGAAGTTGCCATCCCAAGCGGGAGCCGACTGTGCATGTCCCCTTCCACCATCTCTGGGTGTTTGGCGTGAATGGAAAGGAAGTCCCTAGTTTCCTGCAGGAGTGGACACTTACTGATCCCAGAGAAACACCAGTCCGTGATCCCGTTCCGTGATCAGAAATTATCGATTTTGGGCAGGCTGAAAAGGTGAAATCGTTTCTTTGGTGAAGGAGTGGGCGACGGCTGCAGATGATTTTGTAATTCCGTTGATTTTTTCCCGAGATCCGAGGTGCCGCCCTCCGCGTCACTAGCTTGCTGCATGGACGCATTGTCATCGACGACAATCGGTTGTATCATGACGACGAGTTCGTTCCGTGTTCTCTGTTTGTTGTTATCCCCGCCGAGGAGGGGGCCGAGTATCGGGATCTTACTGATATATGGAATGCCGGTCTTTGTCAGTTGCTTGTCATCGCTAATAAGTCCTCCAAGGACAATGGTGGAACCGCTCGGAACACGGACTGTTGTCTTCAGTGTCTGTGTGTTCACATTGGGGACCGAATTTCCGCCAATGTTCACATAGGCGCCAAGCGTATTGTTTTCCTGGATGATTTGAAGATTCACCTCGTGATCGGAATTGATCAGCGGTATTACGGAGAGTGACAACGAGACATCCTGATAGTCCACAGTTGCTGAAGTTGAGGAGCCTGCGAGTCCGGGAGTTGTGCTTGTAAGGGTGGTGCTTGGGACAGGCACTTTTTGACCTGAGGAGATGAAGGCCGCTTTGTTATTGCTGGTATAGACGACAGGGCGGGAAAGTGTGCGGAACCTTCCACTGGATTCGAGGAAGTGGGCATAGGTTGCCAGACCTTGAGCTACGGTTCCATAGACAGTGAGACCTCCCAGACTGGAGGGGAAGTTGTTGATGGCGTTGGTGAGGCTTGATGTAACGAGGTTGGTCAGCAGACCAGAAAATGTGTTGTTAACTGCCGCACCAATTAGACTGTTGCTACCGCCCTGACTAATTTTGGCAAACCAGGATGCCCCATAATCGACTCCTTCAGTAAGTTGGAGTTGGCCGATCACGGCAGCCAGATAGACCTGCTTGGGCCGTTGGTCGAGCAGGTCGATGATTTCCTTGGCCTTGGTCTTCACGTCCGGTGGCCCATACACCACGATGCTGTTTGCGCTGGGGTCGGTGAAGATACTGGTGGATCCGATGATGGTGGACTCGGGTGATTCCTGAGTTGAATCCTCAAGACTGTCACCCGTGCCGGAGTTAGTGCCTCCGGAGTTATTATTCTGCGTTTGCCGCGGCGTTGGTTGTGGTGTTGGAGCCGCACCCGCTTGCCCAGGCTGTCCACTGCCATTATCATCCTTGGACTGAAGCATCGTGATCAGTACGGAATAGACATCTGAGACCTGCGCGTAGTTGAGCGGGCGGATGAGTGGTTGGGCCGCATCCGAGGGCAGGTCAAGCTTTGCAATCAGTTCGCGCAAATATTTGTAGTTGTCGGCCTTCACCACGATCAACACCCTGTTGGTTCTTTTATCGGCAATGAACTGCGGTTTTCCACTCAGAAGGTGGAGATCTCCTCCTGAGGAGATCGATGCGCCCTGATTTCCCTGGGGTTGGCCCGAAACGGGGTGTATTCCCCCGGAGCCAGAGCTGCTGTTACCAAACATGGTGGTCAACGTATCGACCACGCTCTGCGCATTGGCTCGTTCCAGAGGGACGAACTCCGTAATGATCTGGCTCGGCTCCTTGTCGATGACATCCAGAATGTCCAGGATCTTGCGGATGACAGGTGATTTTTCCGTAATAATAATGGCGCCTGTGTTGGGAACTGCCACTAGGGAGGTATATGCACTGGTCTGGATGACGTTTTCGATAATGCTGATGGCCTCATCCGGGTTGAGGAATCGGAGTGGTTTGTAAAAACTCACGAGTTTATCCCCGCCCTCGGGCAACTCCGATGCATCAACGTAGAGTGGGAGGGACTCCGTGCGCGGAGGGCGGGTTGGGCCTAGGATTTTCACCGTTTTGTCATCCACGGGGATGATGGTGTAGCCATTGAGCAACAGGGAGCTTTCGATCAGCGCGACGGCTTCATGCAGGGGGATTGGCTCGGCGACGTTAATAGAAAGCTCGGGGCCGGTAAGGTTGGAATCCCGCACCGTCTTTTTTCCGGTGAGTAACTCATAGGTGCTCAGAATGTCCAGAGCTGAGGTATGTGGAAACTGGACGGTGACCATTTTCTCCGGTGTTGAACCATTGGTGGTGGTTGATGCCTCCGACGGTGACGGTGCAGTCTGGCTGTTATCAGGGACGACCAATTGATTCGGATTAGTTGACTGGGGAGGCACTAAGGGACTTGGGCGGGGCAAGCCAATCTGGGCCTCCGTGCGGAGCGGGGCAACCAGAGAGATCGTGACGATCAGGAGACATGTGATCGGATTCAGCAGGTAGGATTTCATAGTGTCTAAATTCAGGTCAAAAACGATCTCGGTATTACGGGGAAGCGGGCTGGGGAGGAGGCGGAGTGATCATCGGGCGGCGGATAATGTGACGGAACTGCGGATTCATTCCCGGCGGCATCTGCGGCCCCGTGATGTTGGGGCGCATTGGGAGCGAGGGCAATTGCAGTCCGGGCCTCATCCCTGATCCTGGAATCCCCATCATGAATGGCTGCTGCAACTGTTGCTGGGGAGAAGCTTCCATGTAGGCGATGGTTCCGGTATCCGCCCCCACACGGATGGTGGCTTTCTCGGGAGGTTTGTCCCCTTCACGCACCAGAGCGACTAGGGACATGTTTTTGGTATTTGGTGTATGGGTGAGCAGTTCTCTGCTCTGATCCGTTCGGTCAAAGACAAACACCTGTTCTACGCCGTCGATTGTGACGATGCCGGTCAACGCATACCTGTCGGAAAGAGGGGAACTCTCCTCGGCCGTGGGCAGGGAAAAAGGGGAGTGGTCAAGCAGGGATTGGAACTCAGTAAGAGTCCGGGGTTTTTCCCAGGCCGGGGTGGTGTCCGCATAGACAAGCCCACCACTGAGAAGCGCGACCGCCATTAGGGAGGATGCAACAGCGGGGTGTATTGTAGTTTGGCTGACGGGCTGTTTCACGGTGTGTTCGTTGCTTGGAGTGGCGTTGGGGAGGCCGTTGCGACGCCGGGATGGAAGTATTGTCGAAGCTCCAAATCGGCGATGACATTGGGGGGCTGGGCATCGCTCTTCAATGTCAATTTATCGAGAGAGCGCCAAGCAGTGGGAGTCTGAAGCTCAAAAAGCATCTTAACAATCCCTTCAAAACGTCCAGATAGTTTTGCCGCCACTGCCACGCTTGATCTCTGAGGTGTGTCCAGTGAAGGAAGAAGATTCTCCTCGGTTACCTTTAGGCCGGCCTTCTCAGCAGCCTCTCGTTCTGTTTTCAGCAGCAAGGCACTTGCATCGTCAGTTTCCATCTGGGGCATGGGATGGGCATTGATCCAGGTCATCGCCGGGTGAAGGGTATTGGCTACCGTCAGCCAGTTCTGGTCTTCAGCCAGTTCTGATTTTGCAACCACGATGGATTGCTCTATCCTTGTCCGGGCCTCGAGGAATGCCCGCAAACCGATCATGTTCAGGGCCAGAAACACCCCTGCGCACAGGATCAAAAAAAGGATTTTTTCACTAGGAGCCAGTGGTCTCATTTGATGCGTCGGTGCGGGTTCCTTGCAGATCAAAACGGACACTGTCCTTTCCGGCAATCTGCGGCACACCGGAAGTCCAGTTGTAATCCTGAAGGAGAGGATTTTTTTTGAGCTGCTCGATGAAGCTGTAGGCCTGGGTGACGTCCGTGGCTTCCCCTTGGATGCGCAAGGAGCCCTGCTCCAGAGAGTAGAGGGTCAGGCGGATTTTTCCACCATCAGTAGGAGCAGCCACGGCCGCCAGAAGATCGAGCGCAAAGGTGCTCGGATCAATGACCGGCCTGAATATTTTCCAGCGGTCTGATTCGTCCTGTGCGTTGAGCGCCGGGGCCTGTAGCTTCACGACTTCGCTTTGAAGGCGCCTCAGGGCCGTCTGTCTGATGAAAAGATATCCGGCACCCCAGATCAGGAGTAGGAGGTAGACCACTGCAGCAGCCGTCGCGATGGAGAGCATTTTCTGCCTTCTCTGGAGATTCCGACGCTCCGTTTTTGCCTCCGTGGGAGGGAGATCGAAGGGCTCATCCCTGAGCATCGGGGCTGCCTCGTTGCCGGAGACCGCGAAGCGTGCAATCACTGCGTTCGGAAAGGCACTTCTGAGTTCCGCTGCGCATGGTGCTGCAGCAGCTTCCGTCATTCTCTCGATGCCGATCGTTGTAGGGAGATGTTCAAGAACCCCTTCGACAAGTAGTCTTAGGGCGATCCGATGGATAAGCCCCGAAAGTTCCTGCAAACGCACGCTGCAGAACCAGACTGGCTTGGTCTCCCGGTAAAATGCCATCTGCAGTGCGCCCCATTCCTCCCAGAGGATGAGGTCATGTCCGAGGGAGTTGCCCAAAAGTCGTGCCGGAAGTTCGAAGCGTGTGAAACGCCTCCATCCTGCCGGCATGATCTCTGCGGGAAACGGCTCGTCGATGGCCACGGCTAGCAGAAGCTGGCGGTCCTCCCTGCGAAGAATCGGAAGCACTGCCAGTGATTCTTCCATGCCTCGTTTTAGAAGATGTCTTCCGGAGAGTTCCAGACGGACCAAGTCAAGAGCCTCGCCTTCTGCGGCTATCCAGAGCGGCCAGGAAAAGAGGGTCGAAGAGGGGAGGATCAGAATACGTTCGCATCTAGATGAAACGGGTGAATCCGCCGCCAGAAGCTCCGGTTCCCTACCGGGAGCGAGCAGCCATTGTTCCCAAGAGTTTGGTTCCTGACTTGCGCGTACTACCAAGGTTCCTGCCTTGCCCTCATGGGCATCGTGCAGCTTGCTCTTGAAGGAAAACAGGTTTCTCCGTTCAGGCTTACCACCGGTGGTTGGCCCGGAAGACTCCCTGTCGGGGGTATCTTTTGACTTGTCAGGGGCGACGCTCATTATTCCGACCACCCTAGCAGGGTGCCGTTGGAGTTGGGATTATTTCCTCCGGATGCGAAAATAACCGTAATTTTGTGACTGACGCCATTGCAGGTTCCTGTGCTTTCAATTCGGCGGACGCTACCTGTGATGTCGCAGATATCAAGTATTACTGCCGTTTGTGCACCATTCGCACCCATTAGGGACGCAGCTTGAGCCAGTGAGCTTACACTTAGGTCATCGCTGGTTCCTTCAATCCCGTCCTTCCCGTTGCGCAGGGTGATCCATTGATCCGCTTGATCAGGAGTGAGACCGATCAGATCGGTAAGGATACCTTTTGGGGCGTGAAGCACATTGATTTTGCCGTCGTAGTAGGTTGTGAAATAAGTGCGCCATTCAGGTTTGGCATCCATGACGGGGCCGAACCCGATCACCAATCCCATCTCGTCCGGAGAGCTAAAAGGGGCGTTGGGAGGAAGTCCTGCTTGGCCGATGGCGGCATATTGTGGCTGTTTTGCCCCGTTAAGCGAGCGAAGAGGGGTCGGACTCTGCCAGTCATAGAGTCCATCGACTGCAGCGTCACACTGCTCCACAGTGAGTCCCCAGGCGGAGAAGAGTTTTCTCAAAATATCCCTCCTGTCAGGAACGGCAGCGAGCAGGGTGTTGGGGTTTATAAGACCCGACTCATCCTTGATCTCGACCTTGTAGCCCTCATCGCCCGATTTATTGCTCAAGATGGGATCGCCCGGAAGGATCGCCGGATTCATGGCAAGAGCCAGTCCAGAAAGGGCCTGTTGGCGTGCCCGGAATTGTTTCCCCGCATGAGTCTCCTCGTTGATCCAACCTTCGATTATTCCAGCAAGGAGAAGAGTCACCCCGACGAGGATGGCCACTGCCCACAGCACCATCGGAAGTGCCATGCCCTCCTGTCGCTGCAAACTGTTTTGTCGGTGTGGGATCATCATCGTTGAGGAAAAGAGGCCTATCCTCGTGACGGACCCGGGATCGATCCGCCCGGGAGGTGCTGTATGGATCCACCCGGCGAACCTGCGCCCGGCGAACCAGGAGACGTTGGTGGATTGGTGGAGAGCTGAAGCTGGTTGGGGGCGACCTGAGGGGGGATAGGAGGCACAAAGAAAACGGCTTCAACGGGATCGGGAAGCTCATCGATCTGGGTCTGGAATCGCACTAAGATAGGTCGTGGACTTCCCACAGGAAACTCCTCCTTCCAGTCGCTGCTGGGATCGGAATCCTTGAAGGTCCACCTTGGTTTTCGAAGCCTTGGGAGTAGTGGCATCCCAGTCGCTTCCATGGCCTCTTTTATCTCCTGATCGTTGGCATTGGCGGGGATTTTCAGCAGGGTCATGGTCCGGGTACCGTCGGAACGGGCTCTTGCTGCGAGAATCAGGGAACCGCCCGCCAGACTTGGAATCCCAAAAATTGCCTGCGGTTTCGCGATGACAAGCTGCTGCTCGGCTTCACCGCCCTGGGAGCGCCCGATTTGCAGATAAACCGAACCTTGCCCAGGGAGATTAAGGAAGGCGTCCCGGGTCACCCGCAGAAAGGAATCAAGTCTGCGTAGAGTGAGTTGCTCACTCATAGCCGTCTGGGATGCACTGATGGTGGAACTGACGATCCCATAGATCGAGCCTGCAAGCAGGGCGAGGATAGCCATCGAGATAACAATCTCGACCAGGGTGAAGCCGCTCCTAGAAATACGCCCGGACTGGAAGGGCATGCTCATTATGGTTGGTTCACAAGAATGGAGGCAGACTCGTTTTCTTTTCCCATCGAGGCGGTGATGGTCAGTTTCTTTATGTTTTGCACATCATCGCCGTTCTGGTTCTGCGCCTCAAATGGGACGATACTCTCCTCCACGCGGATGCCTCGGTTATCCTTGGCTTCCAGTACGAGGGTGTCTTTCTCCAGCGGGATTGCCATCCGGATGGCGAGTTGGGATTCCAGTTCAGATCGCAGCAGTGAGTGCTGACGGACCTCGATGCCGGCGTTAAGCGCCCTGTCCAGCGCGGTGGCAAGACCGACGACAGCAAAGGCGAAGACAGTCAGGGCGATCATGATCTCAAACAGGGTGAATCCAAGGATCCTGGTCCCCTTCAGAGGAAGTTTTTGCTGACTGTGGGTAGACTTACTCATGGTCTTGAAGGAGTTGAGCTGTGAGCGCATCGAAGGCGATGTTGATTTGGCGGTCATTGTCACTCAGGCGAAATTCGAGTGGTTCACAGATCCCGACGGAGCTAAAGTTCCAGGTCTGGTTGCGAAAAGGTGGGTGAAATTTGGAATCGTTGAGTCCTTTTACCTCCAAATGCCATCCGGAAGGCAGAGTGACATCGGTGATTCCTCCTGTGGTGATGGAGATTTTTTTGTCTTCGCCTGATTCGATCGCCTTACTGCGAACTTCCTGAGCCTTCAGGGCGATGGCATCCGCTGCCCTGTCCCCAGTCGAATTGGCAATGGAATCATACATGTACGGAATCGCACCAGCCACAAGAACCGCGATAATGACGATCACGATGATGATCTCCACCAGAGTAAAACCCTCNNCTGCCGATGTTATTCGTATCGCCATCCTTGCCGTTCGGCCCAAGCGAGTAGAGATCGAAGCTGTCGGGTTTGTATTTTCCGGGGTTGCGGTAAATATACGTCTGCCCCCATGGATCTATCGGCAGGTTATCCTGATTCCAGAGCCTTTTCCAATTTTGAGGTTTGGGATCTGCCGTGGGCATGGTTATCAGTGCCTGAAGGCCCTGTTCCGTAGTCGGCATACGGTAGTTAAGCATTTCATAGGTCTGAAGCTGAATAGAGATGGCCTGTATGTCACTCTTGACACGCTGCGCCTTGGCGACATCGACATTTCCTGCAAGCTGGTAGATGGCGGCACCAACTAGTACGGCGATGATTGCAAGCACCAGCATGATCTCGACAAGAGTGTAACCGGATTTATTTCGGAGCAGGGAATGGCGGGAAATGAGGGGATTCATGATGGGAGGAGTACTGATAACTTGAATCGGGCGGAGTGTCTTACGTTATTTAATGATTTCTTAAAGTTTTTGTCTTTGGGGTGTATGGACACTATCTCCCCCAGAAGACGGCTCCGGTCAAGTGGAAGAGGCCTTTACTGGGTGCGATTTTTTATCGCCGGCAACGCAAGGGGGGCAGTCGCATGAAAGAGGGATGGAGGAGGATTTCCATACACGGCACCCGTGGAGAGGGTCTCCTGCGACGAGTCTCTGGGGGAAAAAAGCAGATCGATACGCGCCTTGCGGAGATACACCGCGTCGCCTGCGTCCCCGGTCACCCTGCGTAGAGACAGCACGATAGAATTATCCCCCTGCTTCCAGAGTCGCGCCGGAAGAAGAAGCGAGGTGGTCCGCCATCCGGCGATGAGTAGTCTTCCGGAACCAGAAAAAACAATGCTGGGGGAATTGAACGAAAACGGAGCTGCACCCAAGGCTCCGCATGATTCACCATTGAGCGTGACCTCGATCCATGATTCAGGATCGAGCCCTCCCACCTCGGTTTGAAGCAGGCTCCCCTGTGGTGTTGATGCCATTGGAACGACAAATTCCATCACCCCGTCGGAACCGGGCAGGTCAAGTTGCTTGGGTAGAGTTGAGAGTTCCGCGTGAATCACACTCCCTTCGGTAGTGTCCCCGGTTTTCGGTGTGACATCTGCTCCTGAGACTTCATCCTGTGTCAACACGGGTTCATTCTCGCCCAAAAGGGCCGGCGTGTAATCCGAACCTAGGGCCGCTACACCCAATTCCCGTGCCGGACGCAAAGTGATTGAAATCAGCCGGGAAAACCTTCCCGTAAAGGAGACCTTCAGCGACCCTCCATCGAGCATAAGGGTTTGAGGGAGCAGTAGTGTCCGGGCATTCAGCCCGACGGCAACACCCGTGTCACCGAGCCCGGCACTGAGCAGGACCCCGTCACCTTCACTGGGTTGCCACTCTACGACAGGACCGCCATCTCCATTGTCCTTGAAGACCACCGTGAGGGAAAAACAGCCGATCTCGTCCTGTGAGGCAAGGGACGGCACGGGTATCTGGACGGAGTCGGATTCCGGTTGAACGGAGACGTTGTTGGTTTCCCATACAGGAAGTGGTCCCTGAACAACCTTTGGCTGGAGCGTCACCCTAAGGGATTGGAAGAAATCGGTGGCTGCCCTGAGGGGTGATGGCAAGAACAGAAAAGTTGCAAATAGCAGGGCTGCCCTTCTGCCCAATACTCCCTTAACGGCGCAATAAATTGCCTGACAGCAGCTGGATTCTATAATGGGGGTGCGCACGGAGGTTCTCTCTCTAGCTATACGGGATCGTCCAGAGAAGGCCAAATATCAAGTGAGTTGCAAATTCCCCTTGCCCAGCCCCTCTCCGAGGATTCCATTGAAACTTGTACCACCCTAGGAGCTGATTCGCCTACCATTTCTATCAACGATATTCTATGCCTTTTTTTTCCTATCGAGCCCTTGATGCGGTTGGCCGAACCGACACAGGCAGGATTGAGGCCCTCTCCGGATCCGATGCTTACCGGAAGCTACGCGAGCGCGGGCTTCAGCCCGCGAAGGTGACTCCGGAGGCTGAGGTTGGAGTTGCTGGCAATAAGGGGGGTCGCGCCAAGACCCCGAGGGAAAATTCCGGAGGGACAGTTGCCCAAGGTGCGCTCCCCCGGCTATCGACGCCCCAGCTACTTTTTTTTACCGAGGAACTGGCCGAACTTTTGGAGGCCGGATTACAGCTCGAGGGAGCTCTTAAGGTGATCGAGCAGCGACAGGAACGATCTCCTGTCAAGGTTGTGGCTGCCAATTTGCGCCAGCAGGTGAGGGAAGGGATCGACTTTTCCAAGGCACTTCGCAACTGCGGAAAGTCATTCGACCCGCTTTACTGCAACTTGGTTGCAGCCGGTGAGGCCGGCGGTGTGCTGCCGCAGATTCTCAAGAGGCAATGCGCTCATCTGGAGATGGTGGGAGAGCTGAGCCGAAAAGTAAAATCGGCACTTGTTTATCCCGCGATTGTTTTCTCCTCGGCGATTCTGTTGATGTTTATCTTTCTTACCTTTCTGGTTCCTCAGCTTTCCGTTCTCCTCAGCAAGTCGGGACAGAAACTTCCCGCAATCACCCAGGCACTTATCGATGTCAGCCTCTTCTGCGCTCACTGGTGGTGGGCTATTCTTGCATTTATAGGAGCGGTGGTGACAGGAGTCAGATTGTTGCTCGCCGCTCCATCGGGCAAGGCCTGGTGGCATCGTTCTCAACTCGGCATTCCGGTGTTCGGTCCGGTGCTCAAGGCGCGTTTGTATGCGGAGGTCATGCAGAATCTTTCCACGCTCGTTTCAAACGGGGTTACGATGCTGGCGGCCATGGAACTTATGCTAGGGGCTACCGGAAATACCTATCTGAGAGGGTTGTTGGCTCAGGTGACGGCCCTAGTTCGCGAGGGAAGTTCCATAGCCTCTGCAATGAAACGCACGGGTTTTTTTCCACCCGTGCTTCTGGACATACTTGGAGTCGGTGAGCAAACGGGTGATCTCTCGGGTGCCCTAGCGAGAGCGGCCAAACGTTTTGACCGTGAACTGACTTCCCGAATTGAGCATCTCACCACGCTCATTCAGCCCACTGTAATTTTCATCGTGGCAATCTTTGTCGGTGTCGTGGCCTACTCGATGATATCGGGCATCCTCTCGAGCGTGAATTCCCTAAAGGTGCATTAAATTAGTGTTTCTCTGGTTAGTGTTGGCAAAAACGTATGGATTGCATAGGGTGGGTTTACTTCAAGTGAGGCCACATTCCAGAAATCTGGAACTAATAACAAAATTGGTTTGACGATCTTTTAGATCGTCTTTAAATGTAAAGAGAAAAAGCAATATTTCTGCCGAAATAATTTACATCCGTTCACGTAACTTCAGGCAGGGAATGTGACGAAATTGTGACAATTAAGAATTACCTTGCCCGGAAGGCTGCCTGTTAAGGTTCTGAACTATTTTTGGCTGGAGAGCGATCGAGTGTTTATAATTCGTGGCATCAAAGTACCCCATACATCTAAAAAAACTGTCCCAGGCCTTGATAAAGCATGGG
Organism: Spartobacteria bacterium; assembly: GCA_003136515.1. The sequence continues at coordinate 4,021 of PLEU01000080.1, read as the reverse complement.
CCTGCCCTTCATGTGCCCCGAGCCGATGCCAAACGGCTTCCTGCACGCGGCGCCCTGAGTCTTAGAAGTCTCACTTTCCTTCTGATCTTCATATCCTTACACCTTCGGGTCAATGGGGAGTCCAGCGGCGATGATGGACCGCCTCCGGTGCCTGCTGTGAGCTCTTCTCCAGCTGACACTGCTACCAATGCTGCAACTGGTCCGGTATTCTACATCAAGGAGTTCCGGGTGCTAGGTTCGCATCAGCTTACGAGAGAAGAGATTGAGAGGGCGGTCTATCCCTTCATGGGACCGGAACGGACACCTGATGATGTCGAGCAGGCCCGTGCCGCCCTCGAGAAGACCATTCAGGACAAAGGGTACCAGACGGTCACCGTCACGATTCCCCAACAGACCGGTAAGAGGGGGATTGTGTTTCTTCAGGTTGTGGAAGGAAAGATCGGACGCTTGAATGTGGAGGGTTCACGGTTCTTCTCCTTGGATGCCATCAAAAAGCAGATCCCTTCCCTTGCCCCCGGTTCGGTGCCGAATTTCAACCAGGTATCCACCGAGATCATGGCGCTGAACCAGTGGCCCGACCGTCAAGTCACCCCAACGCTTGCTGCGGGTTTTGAGCCCGGCACCATCGATGTGGATCTTAATGTGAAGGACACGCTCCCGTGGCATGGAAGTGCCGAATTCAACAACCGCTACAGCCCATACACCGCTCCCTATCGTATCGATCTGGCCTCTAGTTATGACAATCTATGGCAGCTTGGCCACTCCATTGGAGGATCTTTCCAGATCGCCCCGCAGGATCCTTCCGAGGCGCTCAACTGGAATGCCTTTTACACAGCCAGATTTCCTCATCTCGACTGGCTTCGACTGAATCTTTCCTATTCCGTCCAGAACAGCGACGTCTCCACCTTGGGGGGCACGGCGGTTAATGGTGCTGGAAACACGGCGGCTTTCCGCTTCCTAGCGGCGCTTCCGACGGAAAAGGACTTCAGCCAGTCGCTGAGTGCCGGCATCGACTTCAAGCACCTCGATCAGGCCATCGTACCCATCACCGTCGCGGGAGAGGTTGTTAACCAAACGGACAACCCGCTCAATTACTGGCCGATCCGGATCAGTTACAATGCCATCTGGACGCCAAAAGGGTCTACGACCATCTTCGATGCTGGAATCTCGTTTGGAATACGCGGGGCGATCGTCCCGGTTCCAGGCTTGGGCAACTATGGAAACGAGCAGGATTTCGAAAATCTCCGCTACGATTCGGACGGAGGCTTTATTGTATTCACTGGAGACCTCTCTCACACACACGATCTTCCGGGTGGATTCCAGATTTACGGAAAGGCGCAGTGGCAGATCTCTCCGAATCCTTTCGTTTACAGTGAACAGTTTGCGGCTGGGGGACTCGACACCGTCCGGGGTTACCTTGAAGGCACCGTTGCCGGCGACAATGCCCTCTTAGGTAGTGTGGAGTTTCGAACCCCCCCTATGCTTGCGGGTCACTTGAGTATTGATGACTGGCGTGTTTACGGATTTTTTGAGGGAGGCACCGTTACTATCAACGAGGCACTGCCGGGACAGACCTCCGTCTTTAATCTCATGTGCTACGGATTCGGATCGCGCCTGAAAATGCTCAAGTATCTAAACGGTTCCATTGATGTGGGAGTACCGCTGATCACCCAGGCTCCTGTACTGGCTGACTCGGTCCTTGTGACGTTCCGCCTATTTGGAGAGTTCTAGCAACCACCGGACACAATTAATCAGCACCTTTCCTTCCAGCGATAAGCAAACCATGAAAAAAGCTTCATCAATGACTAATTTTCGTTATCTCCGGGTGATTCCGGGCATGGCCCTACTCTCACTTGGCTTGCTGCTTCCCAGTACACTGCATGCGCGGACCTGGTGGAGCAACGCATGGAGGGAGCGGGTCAAGTTCACCATCGATACGACGGATAACGGGATTCCCATCTCTGATGAAATCGGGACGGCAACGATTCTAGTGCGTCTCCATGACGGAAATTTTGATTTTGATTCAGCCAAGGAGGATGGAAGTGACCTGAGATTCGTCGCCGGCGACGACAAGACCCTCCTAGCGTCCCAGATCGAAAAATTCGATCCCGTAATGAACGAGGCCTTTGTCTGGGTTAAGATACCGGATCTCAAGCCCGGTGCCACCACCGACATATATCTTTATTCCGCGCGTGATGAGAAAAGAAAGCCGGCGGAAGGGCTCAAAACCGATCTCCCGAAGAGCGCTTACGATGGTGATACGGTGACGGTTTATCACTTCAACGAACTCGGGACGCCTCCGGGTGATTCATCTGGAGACGGCAACAGTGCCCAGACACCGGGGATCCCCATTGAGGGGTCGCTGATAGGAACCGGCGTCAAGATCGACCCCAAGAAACCGATCACCATCCAGCCCACCCCCACAGCAGCCATACTGGAAGCGGCTCCCTATACTTGGATGGCATGGGTGAAGCCAAAATCACTCAAACCCGACACCGCCATCTACAGTCGTCAGGATGGTGCCAATTCACTTCGCATAGGCTTGGATAGCGGAGTTCCCTTTGTCGAGATCACCGGGCCCACCGGCACTCAGAAAACCACTCCCGTCACACCGATTGCAGCCGGAACGTGGAAGCATATGGCCGTTATTTCCAACGGCACCCGGACAACTCTTTACCTCGACGGAGTAGCAGTGGCCAATCTGCCCGAGGGCCTTCCCTCCATCAACGGTCCCGCCTACATCGGCGGCGATGGCGACGGCAAGCCGGGGTACGACGGCGAACTTGACGAGTTGGAAGTTTCCAAAGTCGCCCGGACTCCGGGTTTCATCAAGCTGGCAGCACTTGGGCAGGGGGAGCAGAATGCAAAGCTGCTAGCGGCCGGCAAGGCGGAGCCAGCCGCAGTCAGCTTACTCGACAATCTCGGCATTTTCGGATTCCTGATAAAGTCTGTAACCATCGACGCTTGGGTCGTGATCGGGATCCTGGCCATCATGTCCATCATAAGCTGGGTCGTCATGATCACCAAAAACAACTACATCAAGGGTCTGAGTCGCGGTTCCAAGGAGTTCATCAATGAGTGGCATCATCTTTCAGGCAATATCACAGAACTCGACACTAGTGATCCGGATAAAATCGCCTCCCTAGGAGGGCGCGCCGACCCCGCCCATATCCGCTTCATCCATGAGTCGCCTATCTACCGCGTCTATCATCTGGGCTGTGAGGAGATCCGAAAGCGCGGAGGCAGCGGCGGTGGCCTGAGCCAGAGGGCCATCGAGGCGATCAAGTCAGCCGTTGATGGCCAGGCTACCCGTGAGACCGTGAAGTTGAACAGCAGCATGGTGCTGCTCACCATTTGCATCGCTGGTGGTCCTTATGTCGGACTGCTCGGCACCATTATCGGTGTGATGATCACTTTCGGTGAAATCGCCATGCTCGGTCAGGTCGACATCAATGCAATCGCCCCCGGCATTGCCGCTGCCTTGCTGGCCACCGTCTGCGGTCTCATAGTCGCGATTCCAGCGCTCTTTGGCTACAATTACCTGAGCACGCAAGTGAAGGAGATCACCACCGACATGCATCTCTTCATCGAGGAGTTCATTACCAAAATGGCTGAGCACCATTCGGACGCCACCCGGTCCGGTCATTAAAAAACCGCGTTCCACTTTATCTGATACGCCATGCAAGCAGACACCGAAGGAAAAGTCATCGATGACATCAATGTCACGCCGATGGTCGATGTGATGCTGGTGCTGNNATCTTCATCATCATGACGACCGCGGGCGTACAGGGGGTGAAGGTTAATCTTCCCCATGGAAGTTCCGCGCCGAAACTGGGTGGCCCTAAGGTTCAGGCAATCACCATCAACAACCAGGGAAACGTTTTTCTCAATACCCTTCCGGTTTCCCTTGCGGAGCTGGAGCAGAAACTCACGGAGGCCAAATCGGCAAATTCCGATGTGCCTGTGATAGTGCGGGGCGACAGCAGCACGCAGTATCAAGGAATCATGGACGTGCTTGATG
>PLEU01000032.1 GCA_003136515.1 Spartobacteria bacterium | reverse complement strand
CGCTGCTTGTCAGAGCATTTCCATGCAGCGCTGCCGTTCGTACCATTGGTGCTCCCATTTTGGTGAGGAGAGCTTCCGTTAATACCATATCCCTCACTGGGGACGAATCCTGTGGATTGAATCTGCTCATCCACGCTCTTTTGTAGGGTTTGGTAGAGCCGTGTGCTTTCTGCTGCGATGTCACTAACGCTCGATATCTCCGCTTCCACGGAGACTGAGAACTGATGACTGCTATAGCCCGGTAGCCCCAGGCGCTTGCTGTAATTGGCGATNNCTCATGCTGAGAGATGTTGTTGCTGGACCGCTCAGTTAAGGAGTCGATCCATTGCATTATGGCGGAATGAGCCTCTTTTTTTAGCCCCCTGCCATCGAAGGAGGCTTCTTCACCAACGCCTTCCACCAGATGCGACGACTCGCCCAAGATCGCGGATGAACTTCCACTTTCTTCTGATCGTAGGAGTGGAATAGCGCTCTGGAAGGCGACCACCGCTCCTCAGATAGAACATGAAGGTTTCTGAAAAATCCTCCGCAGGACCTGATGTTGCATACCGGGAGACATGCTCACTCTCCCAGTAGCTAGAAAAATACCTGTCCAGATACTTCCCACCAAACGCCTCCCTGAATCGCGAGCCCTGCTGAATTAACCCAGGGTAGTAGTGAGCAAGAGCATGACCGTATTCATGACGTACCACATCGCGGAGAGATCCTCGTTGCTGCCAAGGACCATGCAGGAGTACCCACTTCGGGATATACATGTGGCCTGTCTCGTACCCCAGTAGGGATTGGAACCTATCTGTGACATGGAAGAAGAATCCCAAGGCATCAGGAGCTACGATCTGAGGAAAGCGGCACCAGTAGACTTCCGTTCTAGTAAGTCTGCACCCCTCATTCCAGAATCCTGCCCGGTAAAGTTCCTCCTGAATCTCTACAACTGCACAATCCAACTGCTTCTTGTTGACGGAGGAGCCCTTTTTCATCGTGTGGGTAGCTGTCGTAGCATTTTTACGCTAGTAAATTCAGAAGAGCCTCTCCCAGAGCGTAGATTCCCACCATGATGAGTCCCCAGTAGAATACGGAGAGCATGCTGAGAGTGAATTTAACGGCGGCGGTCAGCATGAGACCGACGATCCAGCAGCCTAGGATGCACATGCCGATGATTTTCAAGTAGTGTATGAATGTTTTCATTGAGTTGACTAAGGTTGATGGAGGGTCAAAATCCCGTTTCCTCACTGGAAAAATGCCCTTCCACACTGAAAAGGCGGTCAGTGGGTAAGTAGATTTCCCTCCAGAGGATTATGGCGGAAAACGGGGTGGGATTTGGGGGCCTTGGAGTATCCCCGCGTAGGGGAAATCTCCTACGGACAGCAGGAAGAGGGGCTTCGAAAACTAGGATCGCCCGAAAATCTAAGGGCTAATGAAGGAGGCTAGGAGTGATTTCCTATCCACTCCGTGTCAAAACACTACAGAGAGGGTCAACCTCAAAAGTGTGAGACTAGTGTGAGACAAAAATAATCAAAAATCTCAGTATCGCCAACAATCCCTTATAAATACTGGAGCCGGCAGTCGGATTCGAACCGACGACCGCCTGATTACAAATCAGGTGCTCTACCAACTGAGCTATGCCGGCGTGCAGGGATGAAGACCCTGCCACGAACGGAGATTTTCGGCAAGCCCCCGCTCGCAAAGAGTCTTTGAGATGAAAAAACCTCACATCTTGGCGACTGCTTCGCGGGCCTGTTTGAGCAGGAAGGCATCATCCTTTTCCTTAATCGGTAATTCCTCCGCAAGAGCAAGAGCCTGGTGAGCCTTCTCGCGATCCCCCATGGCAGCATAGGTTCTGGCGAGTGCGGCTTCATGCATTAGTCGCATCGGTGCTGCGGCTGCAGCGCGCTGAAAATAGTCCGCGGAGGCCTGCAACGAAGCCTCTGGAAATTTGCCGTAGATCATTTCGACAGTTTTTTTTAAGAACGGATTCAACTCCACCATATTGTAGTTCCAAGCACCCAAGACGTGAAGAGCCACATCCTGATTGGGATCGAGTTCTACAGCACGCTCAGCCTCGGAATGCACAAGTTTGGAATACTCAATTTTCTTCTTGGTCCACTCAAGAAGAGAGCTGCGGGCATAGCAGATGGCCAACGAAGCGTGCGCAAGAGCACTACCCGGAGCTCCCTCCACGGCGCGCTCGGCGTAGCCAAGGGCTAGGTCATCGAGTCGTTTCTCTTCTCCGCATTTTCCTGAATCACGGGCATCGGCGGCCAGTTGCGAATATTGCTTCGCAATGAGACAGAGTACCTCCGTGTTCTTGGAATCAAGAAGTTCTGCCCGGAGCAGTAGCTGGAGCGCCTCCTGGTTATGAATCGCGGCATCGGCAGTCCTAGCCTGTCGAAGAAGATCGGAGGCCGAGACCTGGCTTGTGGCTCCAAATGAGATGCAAGGCAGCGATAGGATTCCAAGCGTCAGCCTACAGAACGTGAGAGTGAGTAATGACCTCGTCGTCGTCATAGGCTCGACTGGATCCATTGGATAAAACTTCCAAGCACCGGAACATGATCCCAGACACCCTGGGCCGAATCCCAGAAATCCTGATGCAGCACGACACGTCCTTCGGAATCAAAACGCACGAGTGTGACACCTATCGTCCTAATATTCTGGCCCCTCGCCAGATGTTTCATCCGCGTATCCATTGTCCAGCGGAAGTAGTAATTCTGTCCCGAGACGGCAACATCGTCGAAGACCACCTTCATGCCGTCGAGTCCCTGCGCTGTTTTGATGAAATAGTCGCGGATGGCTGGGGAGCCGTGGATTGTTTTCAAGGTGTCGTTGAGAAAAGCATCCGGAGCATAGACTTTTTCTGTCTCTTCACTTGCAGTCTTATCATCGAGATGAGCAAGGAAGTTTTCAAACCGGTTGATCGCTGCTGTTTCAACGAGGCTACCCCTGAGTGGCGCCTGAACGGAGTCCGTAGCTTTAAGGGCCACCTGGAACTGCTCGACGGGATCGGCTTTGAGTGGAATCGTTCCCAGCAGCAGCAATCCCATCAAGCCTGTAAGTCGAAGCGAAGCGGTTGCCTTCATCCCCCTACACTTCCTATGAAGGATGCTTCCGTCAACTTCCGGCGACATTTCAGGACGCTTGTCATCATGAAGCCCAGCCGTGATAACTTAACCTATGAGTCGTAATGAGCAGAGCTTTCTCATGGAAATCGCCGGTCCTAAAATAGAGGTCCCGGATCTGCTGAAGTTTGAGTCGTCGCGCAACCACAGTCTTTCTAATAAGATCATCAGTCGGCTCAAGGATCTTGAACAGGAATACAACGAACTGAGGGAACTTCATCGCTGGAATGAATTCGTTGAGGGATTCCAGATCAACTTCCAGACCCGACTCAATCAGGACTATTACCTCTTTGAGTCCACGAATGCGACAGGAAGCAGAAAATTCCTCTCCCTAATCAGTCCCGACGAAATGGGAGGATCCTATACCTATCACGGAAAGACCCGTCTCCACAGTGAAGGATATTTTGTGAAGGTCGCGGAGAAACCCTCCTGATAGGAAACGTAATGCCCCCGTTGATGCGATGGATTATGGTGGGACTGGCTTGGATTGTCTGTTCCATCACACTCCTCCCGGAACGGCATTACTTTTTAGCCCCTTCCTTTGCCCCTGAAAAGGCACTCCAACCCCAGAATGATGGAGATCCAATCTTCAATGTCAAATTCCTGAATATCGGCCAAGGTCTTCCGATGGTTCACGTGGCATCGCCCGTCGAGCTGAAGGGAGGAGAACTTGCCTCGGTCTGGTACGGAGGAACCGGGGAGTGTGCTCCAGATGTTAAGATCTATTTCACGACAATTAACTCCACGCCAAGAGTGATCATGGATCGAGCCCGGGCTGAGCGGGATCTGGGGCGGCCAGTTCGAAGCGTTGGCAATTCCGTGTTGCTGCTAAATTCGGACGGATCGCTTCGGCTGGTATTTGTATCGATCGCCATGGGGAAATGGTCGGGGAGCCAGCTTAACACCTGCGTCTCCCGTGACAACGGCCTGACCTGGTCGAGGGTGGAGAGGCTGACACTCAGTCCTTTCTTCAATTTCAGCGAGTTGGTTCGCAATCGCCCCATTCCCCTTATCGGAGGAGGCTGGTGCCTGCCAATCTATCAGGAATTTCTCGGGAAGTTTCCGGAACTACTCTGGCTGGACGATGTAGATGGAAAACTGATCGCTCGGAAAACCCGAGTGGCTGGCGGTTGCTCCGTCTTCCAACCCTCAATGATTCCACTTGATGGGCGACGTGCCATCGTTTTGCTGCGTGATTACACCGATGTGCATCGCATCTTCATGAGCCGTTCTGAGAATGGCGGCCTCACCTGGTCCCGCCCGGCACCGACAAATCTCCCCAATCCAGACGCCGGAATCTCGGGTCTGAAACTTTCCGACGGAAGGCTGCTTGTCGCCTATAACGATTCGACCAGCAACCGCTCCAACCTCGCCCTTGCAGTAAGTCACGATGAGGGGCTGAACTGGAAACGGATCGCCGTATTCAACAACTCGAACGCAACCAATAAGACGTTTTCATATCCTTACCTGATGCATGATAGCACTGGGTATCTGTATCTGGCCTACACAGCCGACGGCAAACTCATCGAGCTGGATAGCTTCAATGAGTCGTGGCTTGCCTTTGAGGAAGAAGGAGCTGGAGGGAAAAAGTGAACATGCATCATCTCCAGCAGATCTATGCGGGACTTGCCCCTTGGCTTGCCATCTCTCTACTGCTCCTCGGCAGAAGTCCGTATTGTGGCCGCGAACGGATCATCGTCTCTCTGCTTCTTTCACTTGTGCTCCTGTGGATTCCGATCGGGGGATTTTCTAGCTTCCGATGGATCACCGTCTTGGAGCCAAACCCAAGTTTTATCCTCACGGGATTACTGGCTTTGAGACTCATCGAGAAGCTTGGCAACCAGCAGATCTTCCAACTTAGCGAGTGGAGAACTGCTTGGCTCTTCGGTGCTGTTGCTGCACTTGTTCTCTACCCGATGGGCCTTGGGCTCACCATGGTCGACCCTTATGCATGGGGCTGGGGACCGACAATGCCGATCGCGACAACTTTGATCGCCACAGTTCTCCTACTGCGCGGAAATCGTTTTGGTGCTATTCTTCTGCTACCCCTGATTGGATTTCGGCTTCATTTTCAGGAATCGTGGAACTTCTGGGATGCCGTCGTGGACCCATTTTACGCTTTCTCTGCACTGCTTCTCCTTGCGTTCTCATTGATACGGAAGAGAAAATCCTAAGCCTGATCTGACCCAAAATCAGGTCTTTCTCTGTGGGCATGTTACGGAATCGCCACATGTCAAAATTGTGACAATCGCAGCGTTGATTGCACGTTAGGCAGTCATCACGTTGGCGCCGTTTCGCTGAAACACCAACCCAAAAAACCTACAATGAAATCCAATACGATCAAAAGTATAGCACTCGGTGCCTGCCTAGCCAGCGGCATCTTCACAGCACATGCCCAAGATGTGCAGCAAGTCGGTGATGTATTTTACATCGATCTTGAAAACCATAACTGGACCCAGCCTGATGTTGCTGGTGAGAGCAGTCTGATCAGCACCACCAATCAGGCCTATACGCTGCTTCAGCTTCCAACGAATAGCTCCTTCGATGCCACCTATGGCACTAATCTAGCGGCTTTAGTCGGAGCCACTTATGATTCTGGAACGATGCAGATTACTGCAAATCTTGATGGTGATTCTCAGATCTACGGAAGCGCGGCCGCTCCCTATATCAACAGTCTTCTGAGTACCAATCCAGCAGTGAATCCTGTCCTGGCTGCAGGCTCGTATGTCTCCTACGCTTCCGCTTACCATAATGTTCTCGCGACACCTACATACAGCACCAATGTGCCGAGCATTCATCCTTCTGCACCAAACTACATCTGGCAGGAAGGTGGTACGAACTTCACCATCGCGAATGACGATCAGCCCTATTACGCCACCAATTATGCGGGCACTGTGGGATCTCCAAGTGAGCCGATTATTCAGAGTGTAATGGCAAGTAATAGGCTCTCCACTAACTCCCTCTCGGGCCTGCTTCAGAATAAGTATGGCGCCAGTGGGTGGAAGACTTATCAGGAGGATACACAGCTAACGCCTAACAGTGGTGCGCTGAATAACTCCGGTAACATCAGTAGCGTTGTTGCTGCTAGCAACACATGGACGCTTCCGCAGTACAACTTTAGCGGCACCTCCACCAACTACACTAATCCCTACAACGGCAGCCATCAGTTCAACTATGCCGCGAAGCATGACGGTACCCTCTACTTCCCGCAGACCAGCGGCAATGGGAACACGACCACGAACAATGTTTCGCTTGCTCACTATGCACCGCTTCAGCAGCTTACCAATGACCTCGCGAACAACACTGTTGCAAAGTACAATCTGATCACTCCTGATCAGTACAACGACATGCACACCGCCCTAAACACTTCATTTACATATCAGGGTACCACTTGGGCGAAGAACACGGATGGAGGCCAGATCGCCGTGGGAGATAACTTCCTCTCCATCATCATTCCCGAAATCATGAGCAGCTATGCCTTTACGAATAGCATCAATCCCGGTGCCATCGTGATTTGGAATGATGAAGTGGAAGGTCCGACAACCAATGCCAACACCTACAACACCACCGGCTTGGATATCGTGATCTCGAATCTTGCTGCCGGAGCCACCAACGGTACAGGCGTATTCAATGACACCAACAATCTGACCCACTCCTCCGATCTCGCAACTCTCCAGAATATCTTTGCAGTGTCCGATTCGATGACCTCCTCAGGTTATCTCGGAGATGCGAGTGCAGCTGCATCCAATGGTCTCACACTCAACAGCATGTTCGTAAGTGGTGCCATTTCTACGACAGTGGTTCCCGAGCCCTCCTCATATGCTCTCTTCGGTCTGAGTGCACTGACTCTGGCAGTTGTGGCTTTCCGTCGCCGCAACGCGTAATCCATAAATCATAAATTCCTCGGAGAGGGCTTCCCGGACCGGGAAGTCCTCTCTCGGCTTTTACCAGATAGTGCTCCCTCCGCGTCTTTGTGCTTATTGTCTCAACCGAAAACTGTCTATTATGGTCGCGCCACTTGAAAACTAGAACCTCTTCCGCCAGCTTGCCCATATCCTCGTGAAGATGATACTATTTTTTAAGTTGTTAGCCCGCTATTAGGCGTGAAGATTAGGATCCACCACATTTTCTCATGAATTCTATTCTACCTATTCCTGAAAATGAGCTGGAGAGAATTACCAAACTTTCCGAATTAGATCTCGATTACTCTGAGATCAAGGATTCATTTAACGATCTTGCCAGGCTTGCAGCAAAAGTGGTGGGCACATCCATCTCTCTGGTCAACCTGATTGATTCCTTCACACAATGGACGGTCTCCAACTATGGCTTGCCACTAGAACAGATGACTCGAGCCGACTCGGTATGCCAATATACGATCGTTTCGAAGGAAAGTTTTGAGATTAAAGACCTCTCCGAAGATGATCGGTTCAAGGATAAGTTTTATGTTTCAGGGCCTCCGCGAGTGAGATATTATTTTGGCGTCCCGCTGCAGACATCGGATGGATTCCATCTCGGCGCTCTCTGCGTTCTCGACTCCACAGGCAAGGAGATCACCCCTGAAAAGGTAGAGCTGCTGAAGATCATCGCCCGCGAAATTGTCAGCAGATTAACTACATTTCATGCTATACAACTGCTCAAAAGTAGGGTCAGGGAAGCAGCCGAATCACAGCGCAAAGTCGCCCATGATATCAGGGGCCCTTTGGGGGGCATCATCAGCCTCGCTGAAATCATTAGCGAACAGGGTGATAAGAATAAGATGGAGGAGGTGCTGAGTTTCATAGAGCTCATTCAAAAAAGTGGGAATTCCCTGCTGGAGTTGGCGGATGAAATCCTGAGCGTCGAGGAACCTGCCCAAGCGAGCCCGGAAAATGAGACCGGCGGCTCTGAATTGAACCTTCTCCTCTTCAGGGAAAAGCTGATCAAACTCTACTCCCCACAGGCTGTTTCCAAAGGAATTCACTTTGACGTTGAAATCGCTTCACATGATGAGCAGACCCCATTTTCAAAAAGCAAACTGCTCCAGATTGCAGGAAACCTAATTTCCAATGCTATTAAATTCACCCCGCACGGTGGTTCCGTTTCGGTGTATCTGACGCTCAGCGTACAGGCTTCCGAAAATATGCTCGAGATCCGGGTGAAGGATACCGGCATTGGCTTATCCCCGGAGGAGATACGCTCCATCACCGAAGGGGACGCAGCCACCACGGAGGGCACGGATGGAGAAACGGGCTATGGTTTTGGCTTGGAATTGGTGAAACATCTGGTGGAAGGATTGCGCGGCAAGCTACAGATTTCTTCTCTTCCAGGAGAAGGGGCGCTCTTCGAGATAAGACTGCCTCTTAAAAAGTAGGCGCAGCTCAATGCTGTTGTACCAGCCAGTCCCAGTGAAACAGATGCTGAGAGATATTACCCGCCAGCATGTCACGGATTTCGGATTCACTGAAGCGATCAATGATAGTGAGGCGCTTGGCAAGGATGACTCCTGCAGGGGCAGCTCTGTCCAGCGGAAGGCTGATCACCACAAATTGTGAGTCCGGAGGGCTGCGCCAGTGATCGTAGGGCTTTATCTCCGCATCAGGTAGGAGAAAACCGTAGCTCTCCTCACGGGCATTGAAGTTGGCAGGAACGGAGACCTCGCAGTCACTGACGGCTTCCATTCCTTCTCCCCGAAACAGGCCTGGCCCATGATCAAGGGGTAGGAGAAAGAGCGTGTAGCCGAGATAGACAAAGAGTATGGCAGGGGCAAGCAGTGCCCTCGTGAGATCACGATGCAGTAAACCGAAAGTCACCACACCGAGGCCGCAGACCAACGGTATGATGATCCAGTGCGGATAGAGGTTGCTGAGGCCGCTTCGATCCTGCAATAGCAGGCCTAGGCCCGCCAGTCCCAGCATGAGGAGTCCTGCAGCGGCGATGCTGATCGCTCCGACCCATCGAGGCAGGTGACCAAGGCGAACCGCCCCAAGCAGAGCCACTGCAGGCATTGCGGGCAGCAGATAGCGTTCGTCTCGCTGGTTCGGAATGCAGAAGAAGCCAGCTAGCACCAAAATCCAAATCCAGAGCAGCACCTCAAAATGACCAAGGTGGTGGCGCCGCTTCCAAGCATCAAGAAAAAGTACCACCACCAGCGGTGCAAGAAGCCCCGCGTTCAATGGATAGGAGATAATGATCCTCCAGATACTCGACTGCCCCCAGATCAGGTTGAAAAAATAGTTTCCCCCCCATGTGTCAAACTTTCCCGCATTTTCCCTGAGCACAAAATCCTGAAATACCTTTCCTGGCTCGGGATCAAGCCAGAACCAGAACCCGAAAAGCAGCAAAGCGGCCGCCCCCATAATTATTATGAGCCAGAGATCGAGCTTCAAAAACTCACGGAGATTCCATTGCCGGGCACGAAGCTGCCAGAGAGCCAGAGCCACCGATGCCGGAATGACCAGGGCGAATGATTTATAAAGAAGCGCCACACCGATCATACCTCCCCAGAGCCACGGCCAGATAATCCCCGTGGGGAAACGGGGTTCACGATGAAGCAGTAGTAGAGCCAGCGGCAGAAAGAGCCAGAAGGTCTCTGGAGCGCTCGTCAGAAAAACCCGACCATAGCGATAGGTGCTGAAAAAGCAGAGAAACAGAAGTGCTGCGGAGAGGCCGAGTATCGGATTTCTCGACCGATGCCATCCGATCCAAAGCAGCAATCCTGCGGTCAGGAGCGTATAGAGGACACTAGGTGCACGGAGCCGGGCTAGGGACCAATGGCGGGCCCAGTCGGTGGACAAGATGCCCTGCCAGAACAGGAGCGGCGGCTTTGTATTGCGAGCCTTTTCATCCAGCGCCTGAAGTGGCAGGAGCCGTCCGTTCTCTGCGGTGAGACGCGTGATCTGGGCATAAAGCAGTTCATCGCCATTGGTGGCGAGATGATCGCTCCCAAGTCCCGTGCAGTAGACCACCAGCGCAAGCAGCAGCGCTATCCAGCCGACGAGAAGCAAGCGGCGATGCAAAACCGCATGGGCTGGCGATGGTGCATTCATTGGCGAGGCAGGACGTCTTCAGGAACTGGCGCTGGAATAGTGCCTCAGGGCAGCGTTCCAGAGAAGTCTCGTCGCAGCGACCAGAAAGAGCGTGGCTGTTGCAAGTTGCAGGAGAGTCGGCCAGGGATTCTCGGCGGCATGGATCAGCAGGCGTGATGGTACATTGGCCACGATGATGATGGGGATCGCCCAACTGAAGATCAGCTTAAAAAGTCCCCGGTAGATGGTGTCGGGATAACGGCCAATATTGAAAAGGCTGTAATAGCCGTGGATCAGCCCCTGGGAGCGAACCATCCAGAAGCTGGCCGTCGAGAAAACCAGCATGATGCAGTAATGAATCAGGATGCCGCAGCAGACAGCGGCAGCGTAGAGCAGAACCTGGACGGCTGTGGGCAGAATCGCCATCTTCCAGAGGGCAAAGGAGACGAAGCCAGCGCCGACAAGAGCATTGATGACATTATCCATCCCGAACTGTTTCAGGGAGACGACAAGCTGCGTATCGACCGGCAGCAGGAGCATGAAATCCATGCGGCCTGTTCGGACGAGTTCCGGAAGATTGGCAAGATTCATGTAAAAGAAAGCCTGGAAGAGCTGCCCGATCAGCTGGTGAGTGCCGATCAGGACGACCACCTCCCATTTTGTCCAGCCTCCGATGGCTCCGACATAGGAGAAGGCGACTTCAATGAAAACAAGCTGTCCCATGAACCAAAGCACCTCGACGAGCATCCAGAGGAGGATNNTTTGCTTGAAGCTCATCTCCCGAATGAGCGAATTGCGGAACATGATTCCGTAGATCTCTCCCCAGGAAGAAAGCCTCAAATGAGAAAGCCCACGAGAGGATGTTCGTGGGCTGTTCATAACGTGCGGAGCAATCTTTTTCCACTCAGGGCCTGTCAGCGCCCCTTTCTCTTAATAGGGAACAGATTAAAGTGACGGATTACCCGAGGTGGCCTGAGAGACCACTTCGACCACTGTGGTGGCCACGGCAGCAGCAGCAGCACTCCGCTCCAGCACGACACCCGGCAGAACGAGACCCGGCAGGACATCACGCTCTTCACTCAGGTCGGCATGGATGCGACGCCTCGCCAGACGTTCAGCGGGAATGCGAACCACATTTTTCAGGATGCCCGCTTTTTCCAATCCGGCGATCACATAGGCGGAGGGATCAATCTGCCACCAATGCATCCCGTGATTGGCCGAACGCGGAAAAGCGTGGTGGTTATTATGCCATCCTTCGCCCATCGCAAGGAGGCCGATCAGGAAGTTATTGCGACTGGCATCCGTGGTGACGAACTCGCGCCCACCATATGTGTGACAGACAGAATTCACCGCCCAAGTGACATGATGATTCAGGAAGATCCGAACGGCACCGCCCCATAGGAGACCCTGCCAGCCACCGATCAGGTAAGGAACCAGGAGACTGATTCCCACCCAGAGAAAGAAAGTATTGCTGATAAAAACCACGAGCTTGTCCTTGAGCAGTGGGCCGGCATAGCGCTCAACATCGGGGCTGAAGTCATCGAGAATCCAACCTACGTGGCCATGGAAAAAGCTCTTCACCGGGCTATGCGGATCTTCATCCTCATCAGAATTGGCATGGTGCTGAATATGGGTTGCGGCCCACTTGAGCGCGGGGCCCTGGAGAGCCATCGAGCCCAGAATCAGGAAGATGGCCCTGATCCAGTCAGGTGCGTCGAACCCCTTGTGGGTCAGCATCCGATGGTAGCCGATGGTGATCCCGAGAGCGCAAAGGGTGTATCCGACAACGAGGAGCGCGAGATCCGTACCGTTCACCATGCCACCCCAAAGGGTGAAAATCGCATAGGCGGTGGACAAAAGGGGAATCCAAACCAGAAGTTGGAGTACAACTTTGGTGGTCACGGAGGCGGGTTTTGTCGACATAGGACGTAGAGCCTACTCTACCTCGGCTTTCATGCAAGAAAAGTTGCTCTATTGAAGGGATTTCTTCATCGCTTCTCTAACATTGGAAAAGCGGTAACTGAACCCCTCTTTCTGGAACTTGTTAGGTACTATTCTCTGACTATCAAGCAGCAGATGCGAGAGATTGCCAAGCATCAGGCGAAGGGCAAAGGCAGGTGCAGGCAAGATCGCCGGGCGACGGATCGCCCGTGCAATGATCCGGGTAAACTCAGCATTGGTCACCGGCTCTGGCAGCACCGCATTCATGGCTCCACGAATAGAATTGTGATGGAGGGATTCGAGCACCATGGAGGCGAGATCCTCCACCTCGATGCACGACATCCATTGACGGCCTGATCCGAGCCTTCCCCCCAGCCCAG
>PLEU01000135.1 GCA_003136515.1 Spartobacteria bacterium | reverse complement strand
GTTGCTGGCCCCGTCGATCTCCAATACGTCGAGACTGCGCCCCTCCGCAATCTCAATGCAGGCGTCACAGACACCGCACGGATTATCGGTGGGGCCTTGGTCGCAATTCAGCGCCTTGGCAAGAATGCGGGCCGTGGAAGTCTTGCCCACCCCGCGCGGTCCGACGAAGAGATNNCGCTGCGGTCGGTATTTTCGGGCAAAGACGCGGTAGCTCACAGGGGGAGAAATTTAGGAGCAAGCATGGCAAAAGGGAAGCTGGGAAACGTGCAAGTTCCAGGGCGCCACGCTCGGGTAGTTTTGCTCCCAAGAGGAATCGGGGAGTACGGGGGGTAAACTTCCTCAGTGATTACCGATCTGCCTCCAGGAACCGTAAATTGCATACTGGCCCAACTCATTGGCGTAGGAGGCATTCTCAGTGATGCTGCCGCTGCCGGTGAAAACCTGAAGTCCAAATCCCCGGTTGGAACTGAACCGATTTTCGTTGATCAGGCTCCCCGACCCTCCTCCGAAGTTCATGCCGTCCTCTCCCTGCTGGTTGCGGGTATAGTTCGCACCATAACCATTGTGACTGAGCGTGCAGTGATCCACTGTAACGTTATTGATTCCGTTCTGAATAAGAATCCCGCACTCCGAATTCTCAGAAGCAGTGCAGTGACTGAGTGTCCAGGTCGATCCCTGTCCGGTGGTGGAGTCCAGATGAATGCCGCACCCCTGCCAACTGTTTTTGAAGACCGAATTGCTCAGAAGGACATTCTCACAGGCGTTAAAGTAGAGATCATGCTGCCAGAGAGCCTCGCGTACCCACATGCCGCAATCATGAACCGTGCAGTCGATGACGCGGTAGCTGTTGACGTTCGCCCCATGCATGCCGACCGAACAATTCTTCACTTCCAGATTTTCGTAGGTGACATTGTTCATTNNACTGTTCATCGCTCCGTAACTGAAGCTGACGGCATCAACTCCCGCTTGATTGACATAACCGTTGCTGCCGCCGGAAGCCTCCTGAGGGCAATTTCCATCAATCGTCATGTTTTGCACCGTGATATCGTGAAGCCCGTCCCCGGTGCTGAGAATCATCGTCCAAGTGTAGGGATTCGCGGGGCCCAGAATGATCGTGTTGCTGATACCTGCTCCTTCGAGAGTAACCCTGCTGTTCATCAGAATACTTCCGGAGATCTTATACTTTCCGGCAGCCAATCTGACGGTGCCTCCCCCCGCGGAACAGACATTCCTGATTGCCACGTTGATCGTTCCGGCACTACTACCGGATGGCAAATTAATCGTCAGGGCCTGGGCCGTTGATGCCAGACAAATGGTGACGGTCAAAATGTGAACCGCCGGGTATTTCGAAAATCTGGCCAGAGGCATACTCGGCAATTTATACAATGAATTCGAAGTAGCTACTACTGATCAATCACATACTCATGACAAGATACCAATTCTCCAAAATCATTTTCTGAAGCCAAATTCATCCATGATTCTTATTCTCAAGCCCGAGAGCATTATCCTATTCCTGTAGAAAGTGCTCTAAATCACCAATGTGTTGAGCGGCTTGTTTTTTCCTGATTCAGCAGCGCATTCTCTCTCGGCAATCACGGGAGTTCTTATCCTTTGAAGCATTACCGGAATCAGAGGTGCGAGAAGTTCCTCCCGGTCCTCCGGGCTAGCGCCAAAAGCCAGTAGAGCGAGAAAATGATATGAGATAGGGATTTGCATGTACGAGAGAATAAGGCGGCCAAGAATTGCTTCAATAGGGTGTAACCCTAAGCTCTCAATTTGAGCTGCCCTGTGGATCAGGCTCTCCTGGTTCGCCGCTGTCACTATTCATGCTGTTGATAGAGGAATGGTTCGGGGGCTCTGAAAAGGTGAGGAGCATTTTGCTGAGCTCCTTCCACTCGTCGGCAATTCCAAGCCCTGGCAGCAGGGGGCTAGAAGGTGAAAGAATTGGCCTCCGTACTGTTTGCATGGATGCATCTTGGTGCATCCCTTAACGTGATCTATGGGGTCTAACCCTTACCGGCGAACTGCAGGGGTTTATTTGCCATGATGTAGGAGTAGTGTTCCGCCAGACAAAACCAAAGGAGGGTAGGATTTCACCCTATGGAACGGGGAGGGGAAAAGAGGGAGGATGATTGGGAAAACAAACAAATTGTTTAATTCTTATGAGCGCTCAAACCAGTTACCAAAAAGAAACTTTGCTACAAGCTACACCAAAGTACGAGAAACGAAGGATTCTTAGAAAGATGATTTCCCGATTTACCAATGGGATTAATCCTGATGAATGGAATTCTTATCGCCATATTCCAGGATCCTCGAATGAACACGTGGCAGATGAGTGTAGGGCCATCAGATTTACAAGTCTCAACTTGTTGGCAATCACCCAACCTACTGGTATGCATACAGAACCCAACCCATTTGCTAGGGTTTCAGGCGGCATTTATTTCAGGCAGACTAGCTACAGTCCTACTCAAATTCTCGGTATAGGAGAGTATCTCACATGGAATGGGAAATGCTTTACCGTATTTAGTGAGCTGCAATTCCATTCTATCTACGCACATCACTAGATATTGAGAAAAGTAGCTCACCCTAAATCATGGGGAGCTTCTCTTAGAGACAAGGTTACCTCTTATTATTAACTGGTCTATAACGCCGTCTGCGTTTGAGTAATTTTCCCCAGGCTGATTTACAATCAAAATGAGTCGCGAATAATCATGCAGTATTCCCGAATTCTTGTGTTGGGGTAGGATTTCACCCCATATCAGTAGCAAGAAAACCTGATGTAGATTCAGGTATGAAAAAACTCCTTATAGCATCATTCCTCATCGGGCTTGGGACTATCACAGGCTGCATCAATGTCACTCCGAGAAGGGCGCCGGTTGCCTCCACCACAACCACGACAACGCAGGGTTCTGCATATTCACCCAACGTCACGACATCGACAACACAAACTCGCAGCGTGAACTCTTATTAACCCTCTGAACGGAAATGCAAACCCCTTGCCTGATTAAAATAGGATCACTCCTATTCAGAGACGACTGGAATATTGTCATGGGACTGCTCAGACATAACTCCAAAATAAATTCATGAGCGACCATATCTACAAAATAATCGAACTTACGGGGACATCCCAGATTTCCATCGAGAATGCCGTGGAGAACGCCATCAAGCACATCCACAAAACACACAAAGATTTGTGTTGGTTTGAAGTCAGGGAGACGCGGGGCAACCTTGTGAAAGGCAAGATTCAGCACTGGCAAGTGACCATCAAGGTCGGCTTTAATGCAGAAAACCCATCAAAGAATGATCATTGAACTGCCCAAGTTAGAAGAAGCCGGCGAACATCAGAAATCATTCGAGCAACAGCCGATTTCCACCAAGGAATTAGAACTCCTCGATGAACAAGTGGAGAAAACGATTGGGAAGGAGACTACCCTTTTACACGAATCTATTAGGGAGATATCCAACGGACTCTCCGAGATAGAGGGTTAAAGCCGTTAAAATGGGCTATGCTGACATCAGCACTATCAAATGTCCCATGGCGAGTATTTTCAGATTGAGCAATAAGATAGAAAAGACGCCGTGCTGCGCCTACACTCAAATACTGTTCCCAATGTTATGAACACGTCCCTCCATCCGCTGACTACAAGATATCAGGGGACGCTTCGCACATATCTCAAAAATGGTTTGAGCGCTGATTATAAGTCTGCGCACGCACTTGGAACACAATTCTTGGAATTAGGCTTGAAGCCTCTCGAAGTGGCGAAGATTCACCAAAGCGTCCTCCCAAACCTAAGATCCTCTCGCCGGTCACCCGAGGGTAATGATAAACTTGAGGAACGGGCGGAATTGTTTTTTGATCAGGTTATCGCACCGGTAAGGAGAGCAACACTTCACCGGGATCCGAACAATTCTGACTTACGTAAACGAACCGCAGAGTTGGCGATTTCCAATCGAAATCTCCAAAGGGAAATCAAGCAGAGAAAGTCTATCGAAGCGGCACTTCAGAAAAGTGAGGAACATTATCGTATTTTGCTTGAAAAATCTCGTAAGCAGCAGGAGCAGCTCCGGTATCTCTCCCACCAGATTATTATTGAAAACGAAGAACAGCGAAAGCAGATCAGCCGGGAGCTTCACGACGAGATTGCTCAGATCCTTGTAGGCATCAATGTACATCTCTCGGCCCTGAAAGTGGAATCGGCCATGAATTCCAAAGGGCTCGCAAAAAAAATTGCGATCACCCAACGCCTCATCGAAAGATCTATGAAAGTTGTCCGTCGCTTTGCCACCCAACTTCGTCCTACCGTCCTGGATGATCTGGGGATCATACCCGCCCTCAAAACGTACGTGAACGACTTCACGAAAAGAACCGGTATTCAGGTTCAATTCACAGCCTTTCCCGAAGTGGAGGAGTTGAACAGCACCAAAAGGACTGTACTTTTCCGTGTAGCTCAAGCTGCTCTGGCAAACATTACCCAGCATGCCGAGGCTACACGGGTTCGGGTGACCATTAAGAAACACCATCGGGTTGTTTGCATGGAGATCCATGATAATGGCAAATCCTTCGATGTGCAGCAGGCTCTCCACTCCAAAATGAACGAGCACCTCGGTCTGATCGGCATGAGGGAACGTATCGAGATGGTAGGAGGTAGTTTCAGCGTCGAATCGAAGCCGGGCAGCGGCACCAGCATCTTTGCGGAGATTCCCAGCATCAATAGGCAAAAAAGCAGGGTATCTATTCCGGGAAGGGAAAAATTACTCCTCATTTAGTGACATAACATGAAGAGAATCAAGGTGCTACTGGCAGAGGATCACACAATCGTCAGGGAAGGATTGCGTCTGCTGCTAGCCTTGGAAAAAGACATCGAGATTCTCTGCGAAGCCGAAAACGGAAGAATGGCGGTCGCACTTGCCGAAAAGCATCAGCCCGATGTGGTGCTCATAGATATTGCCATGCCACTTCTCAACGGGCTTGAAGCAGCCAGACAAATTCTGCAGATCAATCAGGCAGCACGCATTCTCATTCTTTCGGCTCACGACGATGACGGCTATCTGGAGCATGCAGTGAAACTTGGCGTCGCGGGATTTGTGATCAAGCAAACCTCTGCCACGAACTTGGCGAATGCCGTTAGAGTAGTTGCCAATGGTAAATCCTACTTCAGCCCGACAATCATGAAACGCCTTTCCCAGTATGAAAAGGATGCCGACGGGATCACGATGTATAAGGGTAAAAGTTTCAAACTCACCTCTCGCGAGACAGAGGTGCTTCAACTTATTGCGGAAGGACTCGCAAATAAGCAGACAGCATCAGAGCTCGGGATCAGCATCAAGACGGTTGAAAAGCATCGCCAGGCGCTCATGGATAAACTTCAAGTGCATGACACAGCAGGGCTCACGCGATATGCCATCGCGGCGGGAATCATCGAGAGCAGCACCCAGGATACCATTTTGTGACTGCACCTTTCTGCTCCGTCTATGAGGAATTGATAAACCGGCTTACTGATCAGAACCCACATTTTGTCCTAGAGGTGATGCCAGAGGCTCGGCGTTGAGCCGGACATACTACTTGGCAAGGCAGATAAGCAATCTCGCTCAATTCAAAGCGATTGGAAAAATGATTCATGAGGTGGCGAAAAAACCAGCATTCAAATGAGAAAATCACCACGCAGTTGCTAGGTGGTTTTCAGAAATTTGCCCAGACGGTGGTGCGCACAAGCGGCCATCCATTGGCATTTACAATAGCAATTGGAATTATAGTGATCTGGGGGCTTTCCGGTCCCATTTTTCACTTTGGAAATACTTGGCTGCTGGTTATCGATACAATCGGTAACCTCATTACATTTCTAATGATCTTCTTGATTCGTAATGCGCAGAACAGGGAGAGTGCGGCGGTACAGTTAAAGCTGGATGAGCTAATTCGTGCCACTAAGGCGGCACAAAATGCATTCCTGGATATAGAGGAGCTATCCGAAGAAGATTTGGGGAAAATCAGAACGCGCTTTGAACGACTTGCACGAACGGCTAGAAAGGAATCTGCCGTAGGTAGTCCTGCAAACTGTCCTCCGGTAAATTGATTGATGGAAATGTAACTGAGCGGTCTAATCGTAATGCACTAGAAGTGCATATAGATAACATACGCCAAGAGTGCTGCAACACCGCCCTGAGCTAAACACCTCAGGGCCCGCTACTCGGAATCCAATTTCTTTAGGATACCAAGCGCCTTCTTCGCATCGGTGACCCGCAGAATGAGCAATCCCTTTTTCGCAGAGGGCATGGATGCAAGATAGCCGTAGTCGATATTAATCTTCTTCAGCGAGAGGGCATGTGCGATCCGCGATAGGCTGCCCGGTTTGTTGTCATTCTGGATCATCAGGACATCGCTCTCTATCGCCAGTGCGCCGTGTTCCTCGAAGATGCCGATCGCCCGTTCCGTATTGCTCAGCACCATCCGGACAACCGAGTGATCGGTGGTGTCGGAGACGGTGAGTCCGAAGATATTGATCTTCGCTCCTGCAAGGGCATCGCAGACGGCGGCGAGGGCTCCGGGCTTGTTCTCCAGAAAGACTGCCAGTTGCTGCACTATGCGGGGTGCAAGTTGGTCTATTTGTTTCATGGGGGGGATTCTACTTGGGAGCTCTCAGGCACCCTTGGTGGCCGTGATGGCCTCAGTGATGATGGTTTTGCCGGTATCCTCCTCGCTCTTTTTCTCCTCGATCGGCTTGGCGGCCGGGATCCGGGGAGTGACTTTCCAGAACGATGCGAGCGATATCTCCCAGTTGGAAAGGATGCGAGTTGCGAGCGGGCTGCCGGTTTCTTCCAGATGCTTCTCGATGAGCATCCTGAGCGGAGCCTCCTCTTCGGCTCCCGTCAAACGCTCTGCTCCAACAAGCTGGTCATTGTAACGACCCAGGAATTTGTTCTCCTCGTCGAAGATGAAAGCGATGCCTCCGGTCATGCCGGCCCCGAAGTTCTTCCCGGTGGAGCCCAGCACCACGACAGTACCTCCGGTCATGTATTCGCAACCGTGATCGCCGATCGCCTCGACAACAGCAGTGCCTCCCGAATTGCGGACGCAGAAACGTTCACCTGCTCGGCCGTTGGCAAACAGAAATCCTCCCGTCGCGCCATACATGACAGTGTTGCCGAGGATGCTGTTATTTTCCGGCTTGAACTGATGACCGGGCAGCGGACGGATGACTATCTCGCCGCCACTCATGGTTTTGCCAACATAGTCATTGGCCTCTCCGGTGAGGATCAGGCGGATTCCGGGTGCAAGGAATGCCCCGAGACTCTGCCCTGCGGTTCCGGTCAACTTAAGTTCCACGGTGCCTTTGGGAAGTCCCTCCTCCCCGTATTGGTAGCCGATTTCGCCCGAAACCTTCGTCGCGATGGAGCGGTTGGTATTATCCACCTTGTAGGAAAGGCTCACGGCCTTGGCATCGCGGATTGCCTCCTCGGCATCCTGAAGGATGATGTCGTCGAGGGGTTGGTCATGCTCGGGATCGTTGCGATCTCGCGTGGCATAACGAACGGCGGTCGGATCGTTTTTCACCACATCGTTGATAAGGCGGGAAAGGTCGAGGGTATTGGCCTTGGGATGATCGGGAATCTTTCTCTGGCGCAGACACTCTGTGCGTCCCACCATCTCTTCGATCGTGCGGAATCCCAACCGCGCCATAATTTCACGTACTTCTCCGGCTACGGCGTTGAAGAAGTTGACGACGTTTTCCGGCTTTCCCTTAAACTTGGCCCTCAGGCGGTCATCGAGCGTGGCGACGCCTACAGGACAGGTGTTGAGATGGCACTTTCTAACATAGACACAACCCATCGCGATGAGGGCGGCGGTGCCGAAATTGTATTCCTCGGCACCGAGCAGGGTGGCATGAATGATATCCTCACCCGAACGCATCCCGCCATCGGTGCGTAGGGTTATGCGGTTGCGAAGTCCGTTGAGCAGGAGCACCTGATGGGTCTCAGCAACACCGAGTTCCCATGCCCCTCCGGCATGTTTGACCGAACTGAGCGGAGAGGCTCCGGTGCCGCCCTCATGACCACTGACCAGAATGATGTCGGCATGGGCCTTGGCTACTCCTGCAGCAATGGTGCCGACACCGGATTCCGCAACGAGCTTCACGGTGACTCTGGCACGGGGATTGACCTGTTTCAGGTCATAGATGAGCTGAGCCAGATCCTCAATGGAATAAATATCGTGGTGGGGAGGTGGGGAGATGAGTGTCACTCCGGGAACTGCGTGACGCAGCTTGGCAATATAGACGCTGACCTTGTGGCCCGGAAGTTGACCTCCCTCGCCCGGCTTGGCCCCTTGGGCCATCTTTATCTCGATTTCCTTGGCGCTCGCCAAGTAGGCCGCACTTACACCGAATCGTCCGGAGGCGATCTGTTTGATAGCACTGTTGGCCCAATCACCATTTTCCAGACGCTTGAACCGGCGGGGATCCTCACCGCCTTCACCACTGTTGGATTTTCCCCCGATCCTGTTCATAGCGATGGCAAGCGTCTCGTGAGCTTCAGGGCTGAGTGCCCCAAGGGACATGCCTGCCGTGGTAAAGCGGCGGCGGATTTCTTCAATCGGCTCGACCTCGTCTATGGGTACGGGTCCGGTAGCACGCGGTACGAATTCGAGCAGATTCCGAAGGGAGTGGGGCGTGGAGGCCATGACGGAATCGACATATGCCTTGTAATCCTCCGGCTTGTTGGTGCGGACAAAACTGTGGAAGTTCTGGATGACAGGAGCTGTAACGGCGTGAAGCTCTCCCCCGCGGCGGGGTCGGTAATAGCCGGGATCGCCCAGTTGAAGTTCCGGCTTCTTGCCCTCTTCTACCGGGACCGCTTCGGAGTAAGCCATCTCATGACGGACTAGGCTCTCACGAGCGATCTCTTCGAAGCCGATCCCTTCAATCTGGGAAGGCGTGCCGCTGAAGCATTCCTCAATCAACTTGGAGGAGATTCCGGTCGCCTCGAAAATCTGCGCGCCCCGATAGCTGCCGATGACCGAGATNNGCGATGGTCGAGATCCCCATCTTGGACATGATCTTGAGCAGTCCGCTCTGGAGGGCTTTTTTGTAATTGAGCTGGGCGGTTGCGAAATCAACATCGACCGAGCCCTTCTCGATCATCTCACGGATGGTCTCAATAGCTAGGTAAGGATTGATCGCGCTGCATCCGTAGCCGATGAGACAGGCCATTTGATGGACATCACGAGCCTCGCCGGTCTCGCAGACAATGCTGGCTCGCATCCGCTTGCCAACACGGCGGAGATGGTGGTGCACGGCACCCACCGCAAGCAGGGCTGGGATGGCGAGGTTCTCGTGATCAACCCCCCTGTCACTCAGGATCAGAATCCGCACCCCGTCATCCACGGCACTCTCGGCAGCTTTGATAAGCTTGTGCACCGCCACGGAAAGACCGGCCGGTCCGGAAGCGACTGGCCAGAGAGTTGGGAGAGTTGCACTTTTGTGATCGCCGCCCAGAGCGCGGACGGCATCCAGCTCCTCATTGAAAAGTATCGGGGAATCCAAGGAGACCTGCGCTGCATGTTCGGGAGTCTCGGAGAGAAGATTGCGCCTCCATCCGAGCGTCGTGAAGAGAGACATCACCAGACGCTCGCGGATCGGATCGATGGGCGGATTGGTGACCTGGGCAAAGAGCTGGCTGAAGTAGGTGTAGAGAAGACGGGGGCGGAGGGAGAGGACCGCTAGAGGCGTGTCATCCCCCATGGAACCAACCGCCTCGGCACCGTCCTTGAGCATCGGTTTGAAGATCATGTCGAGCTCCTCGCTGGTATAGCCGAAGGAAATCTGTTTCTGGGTCAGGCCGAGAATGTCGAGATCGCCTGCAGGCGCCTGAAGCTGCTCGGCCTTGAACTGGCTAATGCGCACAAAATGGTCGTCGACCATCTTTCGGTAATTCTGACGTGTGGCGAGGTCAGCCTTGATCTCCTTGTCGCGAAGCAGAACCCCTGCGGCGGTGTCAATGGCGATCATTTCCCCCGGGGCAAGTCGACCCTTCTCTATTATGGTTTCCTGATCGAGCCCATCGACCCCCATTTCTGAACCGAGACTGAATATGCCGTCGCTGGTGATCTGATATCGGGCCGGGCGCAATCCATTGCGGTCAAGACAGGCTCCAATGGTGAGTCCATCGGTGAAGACCAGCGCCGCAGGTCCGTCCCATGGCTCGCAAAGACAGGTATGGTATTCGTAAAAGGCCGCCAGTTCGGGCGAGATTTCCTTGTCACCACGCCATGCGGGGGGCACCAGCATGGTCATGGAGTGAAGAAGGGAGCGCCCCGAGAGGGTCAGGATTTCAAGGACATTGTCGAGACTCGCGGAGTCCGAGCCTCCGGGCTGAATAATCGGTTTGAGTAGATGTATATCCGGACCCCAGAAATCTGCCTTCAGTTCGGATTCGCGGGCCTGAGTCCAGTTCCGGTTGCCGCGCACGGTATTGATTTCGCCATTGTGCGCCATCATCCGAAAAGGATGGGCAAGGGGCCAGGTAGGAAAGGTGTTGGTGCTGTAGCGCTGGTGATAGACACAGAGCGCGGTCTCGTAATCCGGGCTGGAAAGATCGGGATAGAATTTCTCAAGCGAAGCGGAGACAAGGAGTCCCTTATAGACGATCACGCGGTGAGAAAACGACGGGATGTAGAAGGCGGCGATCTTGTCGGCTGCCGCTCTGTCCTCAATCTCATTCCGGGAAAGGAAGAGTCGCCGTTCATACTCGTCATCGGACATTCCCCAAGGCCGCCCGATTAACACCTGCTCAATATCGGGCAGCGTCAGGAGCGCCTTGGCCCCAAGAATCTGCTTGTTGGTGGGAACTTCCCGCCAACCAAAGAGACAGAGCCCCCTCTTTTCAATGACCTCCTCAGTGATGGCCTTGGCACGGGCCTTGGCATATTCATTGTCGCTAGGCAGATACATCACACCGATACCAAGATCGGAATCACGGTAGAGTTGGTGGCCCAGCTTGGCGACAATAGGCTTGAAAAGTTTGTAGGGGATCTGGGTCGATATTCCGGCACCGTCGCCAGTGCGGGCATCGGCATCAAGCGCCCCGCGGTGCATGAGGTTGCAGATTGAGCGAAGCCCTATGCGAAGGATTTCGTTGGAACGTTTACCGCTGATCTTAGCAACCATGCCGACTCCGCAGGCATCATGCTCGAAAGCCGGGTCATAGAGCGAGGTTTTGCTCTGATGGTGGGGCAGGGAATAGTTCATGGGATGGTGGGAGAGCTTAGACGTTTGGATTCGTTTTCGATTGGGATCGAACCCCATAATGTCGTGGAGCGAGCCTTTCCTCGCAAGCAAATGGCGTTCCAAATCAGGAAAAAGTTACCATTTAG
Source organism: Spartobacteria bacterium (assembly GCA_003136515.1). The sequence continues at coordinate 5,363 of PLEU01000135.1, read as the reverse complement.
AGATTTGGATGCTCCACAGAATAGCCTCTGTTTCATTCTCGTCGCCCACTTGAGGCGATTCAGTCAGTTTCGCCTTTAAAATTTCGGTCGACACACGTCTCTTTCTTTCATGCCATCCTCCGCAGGCGTTCAAAAATCCACCCCCTCCAACGCAGACAGGAACTGGCATCTCTTTCTCTGGTTTCGACTTTTGTTCTCCTGCCGCTTCTACTATCCCGTGCTGGCGGTTCTTTTTCTGGATATCGGCCTCACTGCAACCCAATACACTCTGCTTAATGCTGTCTGGGCAGCTGCCAGCCTCCTCTCCGATGTCCCTGCGGGAGTTTTGGCAGATCGTTTCGGAAGAAAGCCTCTGCTCGTGGCCGCAGGTGGCTGCATGGTGCTGGAGATGCTGCTGCTAAGCCTAGCACCGCTTAAGGGAGGGATCCTACTGTTTCTGTTCTGTCTGGCTAATCGCCTCTTGAGCGGACTCTCGGAGGGGCTTGCGAGCGGAGCTGATGAGGCTCTGGTTTACGATTCTCTTTCGGAGCAGGAACGTGCCGGTGAGTGGCATCGTGTACTTGAACAGGTGACCCGCTGGCAGTCGGCGGGGATGGTGCTGGCCATGCTGGCTGGCGGGGCTCTCTACTCGCCCGGCTTTATGAATTGGATGCTGGGACTCCTTGGTATCCACTCTCGTCTCAATCAGGGGATAACACTTCGCTTCCCGGTCTACCTAACCCTCGCTAGCGCCGTCGGTGTCTTCTTACTGGCACTCCGTTTTCAGGAACCGAAGCGTTGTCGCCCTTGTGCCATTAAGGATCCCGGGGGTCGTCATGCCTCCTCCATGACAGGCGCTTACGCCTTTGTCATGGCCGCCGCTTCCTGGTTATGGAATAGCCCGCTAGCCCTCTTCGTCGTGATGGCGGGACTGCTTTTGGATAGCTCGGCTCGTCTTTTCCTGACTTTCAGTAGCTCCTATCTACGGCTCATTGGAATTCCGGAGGCCTCCTTTGGTATTGTCGGTGCACTGATGGCGGGGATCGGTTTTTTTGTTTCTCCATGGGCCCGAAAAATGGTCGCGACATGCACGGTCGGCCGGAGTTTCACGATTATTCTTACGGTAGTTCTGACCGGACTCGCTGGTGTCGCATTCCATCTTCCCGATTGGGGACTCCTCTTTGCATTCCCTCTTGGAGCTTCGATGACTCTGGTTGGTTTCGCCGTTTCATCCTATCTGAACACGCTCGTTGATTCCCACCATCGTGCCACAGTCCTCTCCTTCAAGGGAGTGGCCTTCAACCTAGCCTACGCCGGCATCAGCCTCATCTTTGCACTCGTCCTGCAAGTGCTTCATGGTGCTACGACGGGTGATGTCATTGCCAAAGCCTTCGCTCTCCTCCCAGTCTGGCTGATTCTTGCGTGGGTTGGACTACGCTTGTCCTTCTACAAGCATCGAAAACTGATCAACCTAAAGCTCACGGCATGATTCTTGTGTTTCACAAGCCATACGGCGTCCTGTCCCAGTTTTCTCCCGATGGCTCACCAAATCGGACACTAGCGGATTTCAGTTTTCCCAAGGAGGTCTATCCTATCGGGAGGCTTGATGCGGATTCCGAAGGTCTGCTTTTGCTCAGTGATGAACCTGGTCTAAATAACCGTCTCCTCGATCCGCAACGGGGTCATCGCCGCCGCTACTGGGCGCAGGTGGAAGGTATTCCAACCTGGAAGGAGCTCACCGACTTATCTTCCGGAGTCCTCATCCAGGACTATCAAACCCGCCCCTGCCACGCCTGGATTCTTGATCCCCAGCCGGAAATCCCACCACGCATCCCGCCGATCCGCATTCGCAAAAACATCCCCGAGTGCTGGATTTCGATGGAACTGACGGAAGGAAAAAACCGTCAGGTTCGCCGCATGACGGCGGCGATTGGACACCCTACGCTTCGACTGATCCGCGTCGGAATCTCAGCATTGACTCTAGGAGACCTGAGTCCAGGAAACTGGAGGGAGATTGGCAGGGGAGAGCAAAAGTTGCTGTTTGATTCCTTGTCTCCCGGAAATACTCGAGAGGCATGAACTCGCAACGATTGCATCGGACCATCCTTAAGGTTCTGCTTGGCGTGGTGACCCTGCTTGGTGCGCTGACTCCAGAGCTTTCCGCGGGAACCGTGTCGCAATTCTCCACTATAGATGCACTCATGCAGGGGATTTACGATGGTCCCGCCACATTTGCCGAGGTGAAGCGCCACGGTGATTTCGGATTGGGCACGATCAATAATCTGGACGGGGAAATGCTCGGGTTGGACGGAGTCTTTTATCAAATTACCAGTGACGGAATGGTGCATGTCATTCCCGACTCCGCAAAAACCTCCTTTGCAACGGTTACCTTCTTCAAGCCGGACCACCATGCGGCGGTTCCTTCACTCGCTTCCTACGCTGCCGTTCAAAGCTGGCTTGACCAGAAACTCGGCTCCCATAACTTCTTCTGGTCAGTTCGGATTCACGGGACTTTTCCAATGGTGAAAGTTCGCAGTATCTCGCGACAGCATCCGCCTTATCGCCCTCTGGCTATGGTGGCTAAAACACAACGGGTGTTTGAATTCCACGACGTCACCGGAACACTGGTAGGTTTTCGCTCCCCTCCCTACATCAAGGGAATCAACGTTCCGGGTTATCATTTCCACTTTTTGAGTGATGACAAAAGCCAGGGGGGACACGTGCTTGCATGTTCCGTTAGAGGCGGAACTGCGCAATGGGAGTCACTTGAACGTTTCCAAATGCAGCTGCCTGACGATCCCAGTTTCCGCCATGCCGAGTTTTCCACCCACGACGCAGAGGCGCTTCAGAAAGTGGAGCAATAGATTAATGACATCCGCAGCCTGAGCCGCATCCGCCCGATGAGGGGGGGTGCTGTGCGGAGGCTGATGGTGAGCCGTTTCTGCTGACAAAACCATATCCTCCGGTGATGATGCGTTGTACAGGTTTTCCAGTTGCCGGATGTCGCGTCAGAGCAGGATCCTTCATGCTCTGCTGCAACTCAAAAGTTTCGGAAGTCTCGCCGGGTTGAGTCGGGATGGTCTCGTAAAGATAGGTCGCCATGACAAAGGAATGGTGCGCGATACAGTTCGAACCTGTGACCCCTACCGNNCGCGATACAGGGTTCGAACCTGTGACTTCTTGCGTGTGAAGCAAGCGCTCTACCGCTGAGCTAATCGCGCCGGTGTTTCGGGAGTAGGATTAGAAATCTCCGACTGCTTTCCGGCAAGGAGATAAGCGTTCCTCGATTCCTTCATTGGAGGCAGCCCTGCGATGGTTTATGAAACCATGGTGAACAAATCTGAAAGAATGGGGGCATTCGTGAGGAGTCTTGGAACTCTAGGAGCAGAGGATGTTGCTGGAAGGCACGCTGGTTTCGATCCCTGTTATCTCGGGTATTTCGAGTGCTTCAATTCTCAGCGCTATTACGAGGCGCACGACGTACTGGAGCATCTCTGGCTTAAAGACGGGAGGGATGCCCCTGATTATTCCTTTTACAAGGGACTTATCCAGCTTGCCGGAGGCTTCGTCCATCTGAAACTCCAGTACGCCCAGCCTGCACACCCCAAGCATGGACGCAGGCTGGCTCCCGCAAAGCGGCTATTCTTGAGATCAATGGAGAACCTCACTCCCTATCTGGATTCTGAGAGCAAGAGCCACAGGGGCATCGACATCACTGTTCCGATCATGCTCGGCCGCTCAATGGCGACCATGCTCGAGGAGAGTTCCACGAATCCTTGGGCTCCCGATAGGGCGCCCATACTTCCTCTGCCGCACGCATCACCATGACTGAATCAGCGCATGCCTAGCAATATTACGGAATCCCGTTGCCAGAGGGGGCCTTGATTTTGCACAACTCTCAGGTGTTCGGAACAGCCACACCCATTCTTAAGAATCCTCGTCTCGGACTTGTTGCCGGATTGTCAGTGGCAGCCCTCCTGCAGCTTAGCAGTGGCTGGATCGATCCCTACACGACACAGGTGATCCTCTTTGCCGCAATCAATGTGATCCTCGCCGTCAGTCTGAATCTGGTGATGGGGGAAACCGGACAGTTTTCGCTCTGTCACGCGGCCTTCATGGCGGTGGGGGCCTATACCTCGGCTATGCTGACTTGCAAGACGCTCCCGGCATTGCTTCCTCAGCTTTCATGGACAGGAACATCGTGGGCTTCACAGATTACTTTTCTTCCAGTTCTAACAATCTCCGGAGTTGTCGCTGCCTTGGCGGGTCTGATCGTCGGCGGCCCCTCTCTGCGGTTGCGCGGCGATTATCTGGCCATNNCTCCGTCGGCGGAGCGCGTGGCATAGACGGAATCCTGCCGGCGACGAATCTCTTCTGGGGTATCGGAGCCGCGGTCGTGACTCTCTACACCATGATCGCCCTGGTACGATCGACCTATGGGCGGGGCTTCCATGCTGTGCGTGATGATGAGATCGCTGCGGCTGCGATGGGGATCGACACGACGAAATTCAAGGTGACGGCATTCGTTATCGGGGCTTTCTTTGCAGGGATAGCCGGGGCACTCTATGCTCATGCGGTGGAATTCATCAGTCCGGACGGTTTCGGATTCATACGATCCTTCGAGATCATCGTGATGGTGATTCTTGGCGGACTTGGTCGTCCTGTTGGCGTGGCAATAGCCGCCATTCTCATCACACTGCTCAACGAATGGCTGCGGAACCTTTCTGAGTACCGGATGGTGACCTATGCCCTGATCATCATTCTCTTCATGATCTTTCGTCCTGCAGAGCTACTGGCACCCTATTTGCAACGGCTTGCTCCGCTTCTCAAGGGGAGGAAGAAGTCTGTGACACCATGAGTGGTTCAGTTCCTGAAATTCCCTTGCTGGAAGTACGCNNAGTACGCAATTGCTCGTTGCGCTTTGGTGGGCTGGCAGCGCTGACGAATGTTTCTCTCGCGATCCATGCGGGCGAGCTGGTTGGTCTGATTGGTCCGAATGGAGCCGGAAAAACCTCTCTCTTCAATATTCTCACCGGAGTTTATCGTCCGACTGAGGGGGAGATACTTTGTGAAGGCAAGTCGTGCGTCGGACTGCCGCCGCATCGCATCAACAATCTGGGCGTGGCACGCACCTTTCAGAACATCCGCCTTTTCGGATCGCTCAATGTTCGCATGAACGTGCGGACTTCCTTCATCGCCCGGCTACGCAACGGCGTCATTCACACGGTTCGGCGGGGAAAGGCATTCCATGCCGAGGAAGCGGCCGTCCAGGAAGAGGGCCGACGATTGCTGGCCTATTTCGGACTTGAAGAGGCGTCCTTGCATCCTAGCCGAAGTCTTCCCTACGGTGACCAGAGACGATTGGAGATAGTTCGTGCCCTGGC
>PLEU01000042.1 GCA_003136515.1 Spartobacteria bacterium | reverse complement strand
ATCAGGGTAAATTGCTTGATTGGGCGAAGGTTCCTGATTCTTGGAAGGTGATCCGCTCCGCAGTTTTAAGGGCTGCAGGCGATACCTCATCGGCTGAGATACTCGCTTCCACTATTGATGAGTCAAAACTACGGCCAGAATCAAGGGAATTACTTCTTGGCAACTGATTGGAGAGGTTTNNAGAATCAAGCGGCATAAGCTGTGGTGATAATTATAAGCTAATTAGCCACACTAATGACGAAGTGCGAGCAGCAAATCAATCCTAGTAGAAAACCACCACTTTTGAGGGTTTGTTTTTTTGTCTTCTTGCTTGCTCTCTTGAGCAGTAATGGCCTTCTGGCAACGACCTCACAGATGCTGGTTACCACCGCGGCGGCACCAGGAGCCTACGACACCACAGTTTCCAACAGCAGCGTCGAAACTTTCAACGGTCTTGTCGGCAGCGGCAACCTTTTGACAAATAGCCTGAGTTGGGCGGGTGTCGGCACATTCACGGGTGTCAACGGTAATAACTTAGAAATCTCCGCTGAAACTGAATATGGAGGGGCTCCCAGTCCGTCAAATTCCGCCGTAGATACAGATTATCTGGACGTTTTCTCAAATACGACGACTAAGCTGACCCTGAATTCACCAGCCTCTTATTTCGGCATGTGGTGGTCTGCCGGAGATTCAGCAAATACCCTGACTTTCTATAGCGGCGGCACCAATGGAACAGTAGTAGCAACATTTACCGCGGCAGATTTGTCCCTACTATCAACAAACTATAATGGCAATCCTACAACGCAGTTCAACGGACAAGATTCTTCCGAAAAGTTCACATACCTCAATTTCTACGCCCAGTTGGGAACCAGCTTCGATACCATTGTGGCTAGCGAACCCGGGTCAAGTGCGGGATTCGAATCCGATAACTGGACCATCCGAGACGCCGCCTACGGACTCGGTGCAGGGGACGGCACGACCGATCCCGGAACACCTCTCGTGCAATACTATGTGACCAATGGTGTGCAAACAGTAAGCACCAACAACTTTGATACTGCTGCCGATACCGTTGCTGTACCTGAGCCGAGTCAAGTCTCCTCATCCATTTTGCTCCTGATGGGAATTTCAGGATTTCTCTTCTATCGGAAGAGGGCCGGCGTATTTTGACCAAAGATTAGCTTACATTTTGTTGTCATTCTGCGCAGTCGGTTCACTTCCAACTTCTGGAACATTTCAAGAATGCTGGAGTATAAAATCAAACCGTTCATAAAAGTAGTTCCCGAATCAGCATGTGCGCTCGGCTTCGAGCACACCCTCTTTCATCATTGATTTTATTTTTGCAGAGAGCTGCAGCCGCACTACCTTACTCCCGATGAAAATCTTCGATTTTATCACAAGCTGCTCAGTCGTTATTCTCTTTGCGCTGGCAACTTCGCCACTCGTTTCAGGTGCAGATTTTATCAACCCAAGTAGCTATAACATTGTTGTCATCATTCCTGCACCACCTCAACCCGGATCAGCGGAAGCAAAGACCGATAGTGGTTATCTGAAAAATGCCCGCGCAACGAGCACGAAGGAACAGATTCATGCAGCCATTGCCGCCTCGCATGACTCCGTCTTTGATTACTCCGATACGCTTGGCAGCTGGTTTAACAGCAGAGATCTCCCAAAAACGACCGCACTTTTTGATGAAATAACGAAGGAAGCAAAGGGTGCCATCGATATAGCCAAGAATCACTTCGACAGAATCCGGCCCATATACTGGCTTGAAACCGGTGACCCCGAAAAGAGTGACGGATATTCCTATCCCAGCGGTCATACCACGAGAGCCTTTCTCTGGGCGGATCTTCTCGCCGATGCATTTCCCGACATGCAGAAACAACTGCATCTGCAGGCTCGNNGAAATGCAGGCTGCCCGCAGCAAAGCATCAGCTCATCACTGATAGTCTTGGCGGATCGACAAAATGGGCTGTTTCTGCTCATCGTTGCTGACGATGAACAAAATCCTCCCACTACTTCTCGTATCAGTAATCATATCAGCATCAACTGGCTGCAACACGATCAGTGGAGCCGGAAAAGACATCAGCGCCGCAGGGCATGATGTGACTAAGGCAGCCAAGAAAGTTCAGCAAACCATTTCGAACTGATTCCGATCATCGGGTGAATGGCAGAGTGGTCAGGGATCGCGTGATTGCGTCCCTTTTCTTTCAAAGCACAAACTCGACTTTCAAGCATGTTCCGGTGAGTCTTTCCAGCCTTCCTCTTTCTCCGACCAAACTACCACCAAGCACCCTCATCACTTCATGAGCACCACACAAGGCCCCGTTTCACAATTTCTCGATCATCATTATCGCCACTTCAATGCCGCAGCCCTGAAGGATGCTGCTCATGCCTACTCGGCCCATCTGGAGAAGGGTGGCAGCATGTTCTTCACCATTGCGGGGGCGATGAGCACCGCCGAACTGGGGCTTTCGCTGGCCGAAATGATCCGTCAGGATAAAGTCCACGCCATCTGCTGCACCGGGGCAAATTTGGAGGAAGATGTCTTTAACCTCGTCGCTCATGATTACTACGAGCGGGTACCGAACTACCGCGACCTTACCCCCGAGGATGAAGTCGCCCTTCTAGACCGTCACATGAACCGCGTCACCGATACTTGCATACCGGAAATGGAAGCCATGCGACGCATAGAAAAAGCCGTTCTTGAGGAATGGGTAGCCTGTGATCAAAAAGGCGAACGCCTCTTTCCTCACGAATTCATGTACCGCATCCTGCTAAGTGGGAAGTTGGAGCATCAAATCGATCCAAAGAACAGCTGGCTTATGGAGTCTGCAAAAAAGAATCTCCCGATGTTTGTACCCGGTTGGGAAGATTCAACTCTCGGCAATATGTATGCCGGTCATGTCATCAGTGGAGATATAAAGAATGTCCATACCGTCCGAACCGGCATCGAGTATATGATGGCGCTTGCGGACTGGTACACGAATAACTCAAAAACTCTTGCCTCTTCATCAAACAATATAAGGGAGGGCGCAGGCAGACATGCGAACTCACCTGACGGCTCGATTGGCTTCTTCCAGATTGGAGGGGGCATCGCAGGTGATTTCCCCATTTGCGTCGTGCCGATGCTCCATCAGGATCTCCAGCGCCCCGAAGTCCCGCTCTGGGGATATTTCTGCCAGATCAGCGACTCCACGACGAGCTATGGCAGTTACTCAGGCGCCGTCCCCAATGAGAAAATCACATGGGGTAAACTTGGAATCAACACCCCGAAATTCATCATCGAGTCCGATGCCTCCATCGTTGCCCCACTGATCTTTGCGCTCATCTTAGGCTGGTAGGCTTCCACTTAATCTACCTCCTGTGATGGCTTCTTAGAGCGGTAGCATTTGCATGATATTTGCAGGGGCTTTTCTCTGCTGAAGAAGCTCCGTCATTTTCTTCATGTAGGGATCCACATGATTGAAGAACTTCTTGTATCCGGCGCAGAGATAATTAAGCCCTTCCTCGCCATCTGGCGTGGTCAGGAACCGATGTTTGGGACATTCTCCGTTGCAGGCAAAGCGCACCTCACACTCACGGCAATACTTGGGTAAAGTGTCGGACTTGGCCTGGCCAAAAGCCCTTTGCTTGTCGGAATTCACAAGCTCTCCAAGAGATTCGTTCATGATGTTTCCGAGATGGTATTTCGGGTAGACAAAATGATCACAGGAATAGAGATCACCATTGTGTTCAACCGCCAATCCCTCGCCGCAATCTTTCAGAAATAGGCAGAGTCCCGGGCCATGGCCCGACCAGATGCCAAGTGAGACATCAAACATTTGCACAAAGACCTTTCCGACATCACGACGCACCCATTCATTGAAAATCGCGATCAGAAAATCACCGTAGAGCTCAGGAGGAACACTCCATCGCGTCACCGGTGAACGAGGCTGGCCAGACTCTGGTGGCCCAGCAAAATCAAGCCCAGATGAATTAGCAACGTCAATAGAGAGACGCTCCACCAAAGGGATAAACTGAATGTAGCCGGAACCGACTCCACGGAGAAAATCATAGACTTCCACAGGATGCTTCGCATTGCTGGCACTGACGACCGTGAGAGTGTTGAACTCAACTTTGTACTTTTTCAGCAGGGAAAGTCCTTCCATCACACGGTCAAAGGTCGGTTTCTGCACCTTGTCTAGACGATAGGTGTCATGAAATCTTCGCGGGCCATCGATACTGAGACCTATGAGAAAATTGTTCCTATGGAAAAACTGACACCACTCGTCATTCAATAATGTGCCATTTGTTTGCAGGGTGTTACTGATTTTTCTGGCTCCGGAATATTTTTTTTGGAGAGCTACGATGTTCCTGAAATAATCCAGTCCGAGCAGTGTGGGCTCCCCCCCCTGCCATGCAAAGGTCACTTCAAGCGTATTCTGCGACTCGATATATTGGCGGATATAGGCCTCTAGAACCTCCGGCTTCATTTTGAAATTCTCTCCCTTGGGAAAGAGCTTTTCCTTTTCAAGATAGTAGCAGTAGGTGCAGTCGAGATTGCAAATAGGGCCTATCGGCTTGGCCATGACATGAAAATTCCTAGAGATCGGCGTTTTGATATTCATGAGGGCATTGTGAAGATCGCACTGGAAACGCTACGTGAGAAATCAATTTCTCGAGTAACTCTCTGAGTATTATCCCAGTAAGCCTAAATACGTGTTGCTATGAGCCGATCTTCAGACACCTTCATGGGACATGGACTCCCAGCTTCCCCAGGATACATTCTCCAACAATGGATCAACTCAGGTATTACGGCGTGATTTTTTGAAAATGGTGGGTGGGGCAGGAGCGCTCCTCGCCACACAAGGGACGGTAAATATCTGGCCGCTTCAGGCAGCACAGCCCGGATCAGGCAGAAATGTCATCATTTTACTCACGGATCAGGAGCGGGCCCTCCAATGGTTTCCTCCTGGTTGGGCCGCCGAGAATCTTCCCTGCCAGACCGCCCTCGCGAACACAGGTGTTACCTTTAGTCACGCCTACACCAATACGGCGATGTGTACTCCGGCAAGAACAACCCTTTTCACCGGCCTCTACCCAGCCCAACACCTTTCCACGAACACCCTAAGCGAAGGAAATGTGCAGTCCGAGAGCGAGCATCAGCTCAATCCCACCTACCCGAATCTTGGAACGGTGATGACCAGCGCCGGATACGAGATGGTCTACATCGGAAAGTATCACCTTAGCAAAGGGATCATCCAGCCCAACGGGGTAAATATTTGGGACGACATTGAGCGTTACAGCTTTAGCCAATGGGATCCGCCTGACGCGGGTCGCAACACTGCTCTGGGAGACTATGGCGGAGGGAACGCTGATAACGATGGACGCTATATAAATGACGCCATTGCCTATCTCACCAACAAAATCAACAACCCCGGCGGCAAACCATTCTGTCTCGTGATTTCGCTGGTGAATCCGCACGATGTCCTCGGCTATCCGAACAATTACATCGCGGGCGGCTATACAAACGATTTTGGTGGGGTCTCCGACTGGATCGCTCCCACCGTTCCCCCGATCGATTTGCCTCCGACCATAGGAGAAAATCTCGCCACGAATTTCAAGCCTTCTTGCCAGCCGGAGTATCTTGTCAAGTGTGCGGGGCTCGGACCACTCCCGACCGAGCAGACCCAACTCAACTATCTGAATTTCTACGGGAATGTCATGAAATATGTGGATAGCCAGTTTCAGCAGATCATCGATTTACTCAATACTTCTTCTGATTTGTTGAACAACACGTGGATTGTTCGCACGTCGGATCATGGGGAATATGGGCTAGTCCACGGCGGGCTTCGTCAAAAATCCTTTTCCGTCTATGAGGAAGCCATCCGCATTCCGCTGATTTGGTCCAATCCGGTCGATTATCCCCCTGGCACCGGCCAGCAGTGCGATCAACTTGTGGGTCATGTCGATTTCCTCCCGACACTTTGCTCAATGCTGGGAATCAACCCAAAGCAGTATCATTTTGAGGGAACCGATTATAGCTCCCTGATTAGGAACCCCAGCGGACCGGCCGTTCAGGACTATATCCTATTCACCTACGACGATATCTGGTGTGGACAGAACGCGGCAGGGTTGCCGGATGGCCTTGTCGATCCTCCCAATCGCATCCGCGCAGTAAGACAGCTCGATTACGTCTATGCCTACTACTTCGACGGGGAAGGTGTAGCGCAACCTCAAGCTGAGTTCTATGATCTTAGAACGACTGCTCAGGGAGGAACAGATACAGACCCCGCCACCGGCAATCCGCTTCAGTATAACAATCTTTCGGCATGGGCGGAAACACTGCGCAAACTTTCAGGCCAACCAGCCCTGATCACTCCGGCTCTGGCTACCAAAAGATCCGAATTGCAGAAACAGTTGGAACAAGCAGTACAGACGAAGCTGCAACCCCTCCCAATTCAACCTGCTGTCCCACCCCAGAATTTTAGCATTGGTGAAATCAATTGGACTGACGACTACGGACAGCCTCAGAGCGCCCTGCAAATCACCTGGCTCTCTCGTTCATCCACAGAATACGAGCTTCAGATCTCCACGGATCACGTCACCTGGACTAGCGTGGGATACCCCATACCCGGCAACAACGGCCCGATCATCCTGACGCAGCCCGTCACTGGCCTCAATGTTTCCTACCGCCTCGCATGGCGTCCGAATCCGGACACCGAACTCATTCCTGAACCACAGGGCAGTCTAGCCTGACGAGGAAACATCCACCATTTTCCGATGAAAAAAAACCTTCGCGTCCTCTCTCTCGTCGTGGGAGCAATGATGCTTCTGAGATCAGGGATTGCTGCACAATCGGGATTCAGCGGCACGACTCTTGGCAACCAATACATATATATTGAGCCGAGCAATACGACATGCGTCGCACCGCAGTTTCTCTACCCCGGAAACGGCCTACTCACCCAATCGGGAGTCATAACCAACACAGTTTATGGAGTGACGGAAGCAGTTACCAACGGAACAATCGCCTATCTCTCCTTCAGTAATAATAGTGCGATCGGCGGCAACTTCGCAGTCTCCGCGACCACCATGAATGGAAGCAACGCCTCTTTCACTCTAGTCGGTAACACTCCATTGAACAGCTATGGTGTTCCTCTGATAAATAACGAATACCAGTATGCCGGTTCCAACCAGCCTACCACCTATTTCACGCTGGTAACCGCCGGCAATCAGAAAGGAAATTTCTTCACCGTGGTCTCCAATACCACCAAAACAATCACCGTTGATACCGAAGGTCTGAAACTTGGGACGAAGGACGTGCTCTCAATCAATCTACTCCCCTACTGGACACTCTCAGCACTCTTTCCCCCAAGCCAGTCAACGATCTCGTTCATCCCCACAACCTCCTCCTCAAACGTTATGACCGAGGTCGTCATCTCTCCGCCCATCACCGCCGGCACCAATCAGCCCCAGCAGGCAGGCCAGTCCTACTACTTCAATGCCTCTATCACCAACTGGGTCAGCGCAACCAATGCCGCAATAATTGGAGGCGATGCCGTAATTGCTCCAGGTGCCTATGTTTATGTGCAAAACACTGGAAGCAACACCTATCCCCTCTATGAATTCATCTCGGGCAGCGTGATGACCAATCAGTTCAACCTTTACTTTACTTCCTCAAGTTCCAACAGCGTCATTAGCTATTTTTCCCTCCCCCGTTCTTCAGCTTACCAGATTAATCAGATCGGATTTACGGATAACAATTTCACACAGAGTCCCGGCAAATCCCCGCTTGCCCGAAATGATGTCCTGATCGTTGACAATGGGCATGGTGGTGTGGGGGCCATGTATTTCAAATACAAAAACCAGTGGTATAATACCTCCAGCGATGCCCTTCCCACAAATCCCGTATTCGCCGCCGGAACCGTATTCGGTGTCCTGAAACCGGCATCCAAAAACGGAACTGTTCTCCTTGTGAACCAGAACAATGTTCCTACGCAGAGTGGTATTCCATCCGCCTCTGTCTTCAGGGGGCCGGCCCCAGTGCCTACGATTCCGATTGGATCTCCCACTAATGCGCCAAATACCGGGGGAGATTAGGATTCGCCTGATGACTGGCATATCGGGGAATTTTCCAGCAAGTCGATTTTACCAATGATGTCTGAACAGAGCCTGCTATTGGAAGGCATGAGCGAATGAAGCGGAGACCAGATGATTGTCTCGGTGGCAGATGACCAGTGCGAACTCGCAGCCGGAATAACCATCAGATCAAATGGTGTCCAGTATGTGTAAGTTGGAATACTGATAGCAGGACGATCGAGCTGATCGAGTTCCCGAAGCAAAGCACTCCCTGGACGCAGTTCGCGAGCTCCTTTTCCAGGATAAAGGTACGCAAGCATTGAACCACGATGAGGCCCTGATATTGCAAAGAAGGCCTTCGTTCGTCGGGCAGCATCCAAACGCCACATGTAATAGCGGGAGACGATGCACCCCATGCTGAAGCCGATTATCACAAGGTCTTCCTCCTGAAAAAAAACTTCGTTGACCAGAGCGTCAAGTTTTTGAGCCAGATCAGGGATTCCATCCCGGGCGTCAGATGGCCGTAAAGAAGGAGCAAAGCAACGATGGCCTCGTTTAGATAATTCGTCCCCAAGTTTCCGAAAGATGGAACCTGTATCAAACATGCCGTGGACAAGGAGTATATTCATATTGATCTTGTTCTACTCAACAGCGGCAAAATGGCTTAATTACACTCTGGCTCGGGGAGCGGGAAGGCGCCTTCAATAACCCTGATCTCTCGGGGGACAGTGGCCAGCACTTCAACGCCATCGAAACGAAATGTAATGTCAGGGATTTCCAGCAAGCGAAACCACTCGATGGCATCAGATCGGATGAGTATCTGTTTCTCGAGATTCACGTCATCAACGGGTCAACCCATCTCCACTTGGCGGTAAGTCTTCAGATCCCGACAGAAAGGAACTATTTTCCCTCTTCCGGGAGCACACAAATTCCTTAGCAGGGCCCCCATCAGCATTTTGAACATGACGCGCTGCCTTTTGCGCACAACATCTGCCAAATTCGAGATTAGCTTAGTGGAAATCCACATTCCTAAAAACCAAAGGAAAGCTGATCGACCGGCGAAAAACCGAGGCGATGATATGGGCAAGGGCCATGTTGCCTCAACATAGCCAAATGATGAGCCGTGGCATAGCCCTGATGTTGCGCAAAGCCATACTGGGGATAGACACGGTCGAGCTCCTCCATCATGCGGTCACGGGTGACTTTTGCCAAGATACTAGCGGCAGCGATGCTGAGACTGAGTCCATCCCCGCCGACGATAGCGGTCTGTTCCACGGGTAATCCCCTGACGGGCAGGCCATCAATCAAGGCATGAGCCGGCTCATAACCTTTTTCCTTCAGGCCTTCAAGAGCACGCAACATAGCAAGTGCCGTCGCACGGAGAATATTGAGCTGTCCTATTTCCTCGGAATTCGCCTCCCCAAATGCATAACACACTCCGCGATTTTCGGTAAGCTCCACATAAAGTTTCTCCCTCTGTTGCTGCGTCAGCTTCTTCGAATCATTCACCCCTTCTAGATCAAAGCCCTCGGGAAGAATGACTGCAGCAGCCACAACAGGCCCGGCCAGAGGGCCACGTCCGGCTTCATCAACTCCCGCTACCGGCCCAATGCCACGAGCCCGAAGTTCCTCTTCATGGAGAAGGGATGGACCTCGTAACTTTTTTGCCATCCTTTAAGGATTATCCACCCTGAACAGGTAAGGAATCCTAAAATCCCTGTTCTCCAAAAAATTATGTGGCCGACCTACTTACTTGTNNGCAGCCTTGCCCTTGCGATCACGGAGGTAATTAAGCTTGGAACGGCGGATAGAACCCCGCTTTTCAACCTCAACTTTGGCAATGCGAGGAGAATGCAGGGGGAACACACGTTCTACACCTTCTCCGAAGCTGACTCGGCGAACGGTAAAATTGGCGTTAATTCCGGTTCCCTTGCGCCCAATAACAATCCCGGAATATTTCTGGATTCGCTCCTTATCGCCTTCGATAACGCGTGTATGAACACAAATGGAGTCACCCACCTCAAATGGGACAAGGTCGGTTTTGAACTGCTCTTTTTCGATAGTGGTGATGATGCTCATGACAAAAGGGACCGGAAATTGCGCTAAAGTGGTCGGGTAACGTGCCTGTTCCAAGTCGTCATGGCAAGAAGTAAAACTCCACTTTTTTTTATGCGGTATGGCTTTTCGTTGGTCTGAGGTTTTAGGACACGCACGGTTCTCTCTCACGTCTTGGCAATTTCTTCAGGAAGGATCATTCTCAACTGCTCCATGATTACACTCGGAATCGACAGTGGCACCCAAAGCACGAAAACCATAGCACTTGATGTCAAGACGGGAGAGATCCTTGCCAGCGCCCAACAGAGTTACGGATTTGTCAGGAGCACCGGTGAAGGCTCTATGGAACAGGATCCTGCAGTCTGGATCGCTGCGGTCAATGCTACAACCTGTGAAGTTCTCCAAAAGATTGCTGCAAGAAAGCAAGAGATTATCGGCATCGGAGTAAGTGGCCAGCAGCACGGGCTCGTTCTGCTTGATGCAAATGATCACATCGTCCGTCCTGCAAAGCTCTGGTGCGACACCTCCACAACCGCTCAATGCAAAGAACTGACCCAGACATTAGGAGGTGAATCGGCCGTGGTGGCACTCACTGGCAACGCCATGCTTACCGGCTATACTGCTCCCAAAATCCTCTGGGTACGTCAGAACGAACCGCAGAATTGGGATAGGACTGCGTCGGTACTTCTTCCCCATGATTACATCAATTGGTGGCTCACCGGTACCAAGAGTATGGAATACGGTGATGCCTCGGGCACAGCCCTGCTTGATGTCCGCACCCGCAAATGGTCTCAACCCGTCATGGATGCTGTAGCTCCGGGTCTTAAAGATATGCTGCCGAGTTTGCATTCCTCTGATGAACCTGCCGGTCAACTTTCCCCCAAAATCGCTAATCAATGGGGTCTCTCGCAAACCATCACGATAAGCGCAGGTGGAGGCGACAATATGATGGGAGCCATTGGCACCGGTAATGTCCTTCCCGGTATCATGACAGCGAGTCTCGGCACCTCGGGGACCCTCTACGCCTTTAGCGACAAACCGGTGATTGACTCGCTCGGCGAAGTGGCGGCCTTCTGTGACAGCACTGGTCACTGGCTCCCCCTCGCCTGCACAATGAATGTAACGCTTGTCACGGAACTCACCCGCGACCTTTTCACAGGGTGGAACCATGTAAAATATGACGAGGAAGCATCCACGATAGCTGCGGGTAGCGACGGTCTGCTCTTCCTCCCCTATCTAGCCGGAGAACGAACACCCAATCTCCCCCACGGCAGCGGTGTCCTCCAGGGAATAACTACAAAGAATTTAACCGCGGCACATCTGGCCCGTGCCGCCATGGAAGGAGTAACGCTCGGTCTCGCCTATGGACTCGAGCGATTCCGCAAACTCGGTGTCACACCTGCCGAAATCCGTATGACCGGAGGAGGAAGTCAAAGTCCGTTCTGGAGGCAACTCTGCGCCGATGCCTTTGGTGTACCCACCGTCACTCTAACATCTAGTGAGGGAGCCGCGCTTGGTGCTGCAATTCAGGCTGCATGGAGTGCGGGTGACGATCATTCCATGGAGGCACTCTATAACCTTACAGCTCGAATCGTACTCCTGGATGAATCAACCCGTTGCATCCCTGATTCAAAAAATGTCACCATTTATCAAGAACTCCTCTCTCGTGCCAGCAAGCTGCGAAATACTCTTTCTGCAGCAGGGATTCTCTGATGTTCTCCTCCTGGTAAAGGAAAATTTTGCGCCCCGAGCCTTGATTTATGAAAAATCTGCTTCTGATCATTCTCTATCTCGTCGCCCTCTTTTCCTTCCTTCTCGGCTCGGCCAAAGCACAGGATTACACCGGCATCGTGGCCTTTGGAGACAGCCTCAGTGACATTGGCAATACCGTAACGACGCTGAATTTCTTTGGCACGAACTTCACTAGGGAACAAACCGGTTACAACGCGAACTTCTATGACAACGGACGCTTCTCAGATGGCTCTCTCTGGGTGGAGATTCTGGATCAAGATCTCGGCCTGCCAGCTTTGGAAGTCAACAACGGAGTCACTAATACGTTCGGAACAGATTTCGCTTGGGCGGGAAGCACCAGCGGCACAGGTAACACCTCGGTACTTCTTCCAAACTTACAAACTCAGATCGGATACTATACTAGTCAGCTCGCCACTAATAATCCAGCCCTCCCCTCGCCTGCCACCACACTCTACACGATCTGGAGCGGTGGGAACGATGTCATCAATCTGGTGGATAGCAGCAACGCGATCACCCCGACCCAAATAGCCCAGAATATCTCCAACTCCATCACCTCGCTATACGATGCGGGAGGAAGATCCTTCCTCGTTCCGAATCTTCCACCGCTGGGATACAAGCCCAATTACTTGACCAACTCGGCCAAGATGCAGCAGGCCAATGATTTCGTCGATGTCTACGACCCCCTCCTCCAAAGTACCCTCGACTCCCTCTCCACCAACCTGCCTGGGATTAAACTAACAAATCTGGATGTCTATTCGGTCTTCGAGGACATGCTCACCAACCCAGATAATTACGGCCTCACGAATGTTACGAGTTCCGCGTACACAGCTTCCACGAATGGCCCCGACTATGGCTCTGTGGTCACCAATCCTGATTCCTATCTCTTCTGGGATCAAACACACGGAACTGCGACCGTGAACACGATCTTGGGAAATGCAGCCTATACCGCGGTGGTTCCCGAGCCGACAACTTGGGCCCTGCTTCTCTTCAGCCTACTGCTAATACCGATATTGCATTGCAGGCGTGGGTTAGAGACTC
>PLEU01000196.1 GCA_003136515.1 Spartobacteria bacterium | reverse complement strand
GCAGGAAGAATAGGTAGAACTGTAGATAGATCGTTAATTTCCTTTTCGGGAAGAATCGGGATTTTTCGCCGCGTTCTGCCTGGTGGAGGCAGTTCTGGAAGGATTTCGTCCATCTCGGGCTTCGGTTTCTTGCGGAACATCCCGATGATCCACGAAAACAGGGCTCCTAGAGTGACGAAAAAACGTCTCAGTGCAAGAATCGGGTGGAACCCGGTGGCCAAGATCAGGCTGACCAATGCAAGCACGACAAAAATCAGAACTGAACCGGCTGGGCCTAGAACATTCCGCCCAAGCACTAGGTTCATACGATGACCAAACCACCCTCCGGGCCCAGCGATATTAAATTCCTTTTTCCATCCCAATAGAATCCAGTGCTGGAGATCCAGCAGTGTGGAGACGCTAAGGACGAAGAGAAAGGTCCAGCCGAAACGAATTCCAAGACGGTCGCATTTTCCAGTGAAGGTGGCTATACCGAGCCCTATCAACCCAACAGCCGCAAAATAGGAGGCTCCACCAAAGAGGAAATACATGAGCCCGGCTATATTTGCTCCAACATGCCCGACAAAGTTCACTGGCACGTCCGAAGAATGGGCATACTTCGCATAGGGAAGCCATGAGGAGACATCCCTAAGATCAAAAGACAGCAGGGCCAGCAGTAACAGGACGCCTCCGAAGAAAAGAAGCAGTCCCGTCACCTCATCCCAGGAGCGACGACGTGTAGAAACCATTCCGTCTATCTTGCGGAAATCGTGCGTTCTTGGCAACCGTCTGCCGATGATGTTTTAATGTTCAGCGTCCCCGGCTTGTTTTGGGGGGAAGACTATGAAACTTACGGCACCCTTTCTGTTTGAGCCGCTCCCTATGGAGCGGGTCTGGGGGGGGCACAGGTTTTCCACACTTTTGGGGAAATCAATTCCAACAGGCACCCCGATTGGCGAACTCTGGGAGATGGTAGATCGAAAAGAGGCCCAGAGTGTAGTTCACAATGGTCCATTCAAGGGGAAAACCCTTCATCACCTCTGGACACAGCATCGGGCATTGATATTTGGTGACAAACACATTTCCAACCCATCGCCACACTTTCCCCTGCTCATCAAGCTGCTTGACGCTCGAGAACGGCTCTCCGTCCAGGTTCATCCCCCAGAACTGTCAGCCGAGGAACTTGGAGGGGAGCCCAAAACGGAATGCTGGTATATTCTTTATGCTGCCGCCGGAGCGACCATTTATGCAGGACTGAAAAAAGGTGTCACCCGAGAGAGTTTTCAACAAGCCCTGCATCAGGGTACTGTCGAGGAGACGCTTCATCATGTGCCCGCACACACAGGCGAGAGCATTTTTATCCCGAGCGGGCGACTTCATGCAATCGGCGAAGGACTGGTGATCGTCGAGGTTCAGCAGAACAGCGATACCACTTACAGGGTCTTTGACTGGAACCGAAACGGACTGGATGGAAAGCCCCGTGAACTCCATCTCCGAGAATCAATGACTTCTATTGACTTTGAGGATTACGAACCCGCCCTCACCCCCGCCTCCAAAAAGGTTGTCGCGGAATGCCCCTATTTTGTGGTGAAGCGGTTCAAACTATCCCTGCCGATCGTTGTCGGGGAAAAAGATGATTTTTCGGTTATCACCTGTATCAGCGGCGTTATTGAGTGCGGCGGAGTCATTCTCAAGACAGGGGATTTCATGCTTCTCCCAGCATGTCTGCATGGACTGGACACAATCCTTATCCCCAAGTCCGAAGGAACCTGCTTCTTGGAGACCCGGCTTCCTGTGGCCTAAAACTGCTTCTTGATAAAAGTAGACTGACTCCGCGTTTGACTCTCATGCACGGGAGAGGTTTCAATACGCGACCCTCGCATTCTCCTGAAGCGGGGCCATTCTTGCAGTCAAGACCGGCTGCCTCAACACACCATGCCCAAAGACACTTCCATCCGTAAAATCCTGCTGATAGGCGCCGGCCCCATTGTTATCGGACAGGGGTGTGAGTTTGACTACTCAGGAGTACAGGCCTGCAGGGCTCTTGCTGAGGAAGGGTACGAAGTCGTTTTGGTGAACAGCAATCCGGCCACGATCATGACCGATCCAGAATTTGCGAATCGAACATACATCGAACCGATTACACCGGAAATCATCGAAAAAATCATCGAAAGAGAGAAGCCTGATGCACTTCTCCCTACACTCGGTGGTCAGACTGCCCTCAATGCAGCCATGGAACTCGTTCACAGTGGGGTGCTTGAAAAGCATAACGTCCGACTCATTGGCGCGAACGCCGAGGCGATCAAGCGCGGTGAAGATCGCAGTCTTTTCAAACAGATCATGCTCGAAATCGGGCTGGAAGTGGCCAATTCCGGCACAGCACACTCAATTGATGAGGTCTTGGAGGTTGCCAGAACCATAGGTTCCTTTCCGCTGATCGTTCGGCCCGCTTTCACACTCGGGGGAGCCGGAGGAGGCATTGCCTATAATCGCGAAGAACTGGAAACCATTGCGCGTCGCGGCCTCGACATGTCGCCAACAACGGAGGTACTCATCGAGGAGTCATTGCTCGGTTGGAAGGAATTCGAAGTCGAGGTGATTCGTGATCGTGCAGACAACTGCATCGTAATTTGTTCGATTGAAAATTTCGACCCGATGGGAGTTCACACGGGCGATTCAATCACAGTTGCTCCGATTCAGACGCTTACGGACAAGGAGTATCAGAAAATGCGTGATGACTCCTTCGCCGTCATCCGGGCGATTGGGGTCGAAACAGGGGGGTCGAATATCCAGTTCGCAGTGAATCCAACGAACGGTCGCCAGATCGTGATCGAGATGAACCCCCGAGTCTCCCGCTCCTCGGCTCTGGCCTCAAAGGCCACAGGTTATCCGATAGCCAAAGTTGCCGCAAAACTTGCCGTCGGCTATACCTTAGACGAGCTCAAAAACGACATCACAAAGACGACAACGGCCTGCTTCGAACCGGCCATCGATTACTGTGTCGTCAAAATCCCACGCTTCACCTTCGAAAAGTTCCCAAAAGCCGATCCGACCCTTACGAGCCAGATGAAGAGTGTCGGTGAGGCAATGGCTATCGGACGCACTTTCAAGCAGGCAGTGCAGAAGGCTCTCCGTTCACTCGAAACTGGCCGTGCCGGACTCGGTTGTGATCCTAAAGACAAGGAACCACGCAGAGAGGACGGAAGCTGGGACACGGATCAGATTGAGTACCTACTTCGCACACCAAACACGGAACGCATCTTTGCCATCCGACATGCCTTTCTTGCCGGATTCAGTGCGGAAAAAATCTATGCCATCAGCGCCATAGATCCTTGGTTCCTTGACAATATCAAGGAGATCGTTGAAGCGGAACTTTCCTATCGAGAAAACCCCGCAAACATTCCCCTGCGCCAAGCCAAGAAACTCGGCTTCTCGGATCGTCAGCTCGCCTTTATCCAAGGAACTGATGAAGACGCCGTGCGCTCCAAACGCATTGCCGAAGGAGTTGAGCCAACATATAGGCTCGTGGATACCTGTGCGGCAGAATTTGAGGCAGCAACCCCATATTTTTATTCCACTTACGGCGACGAGGATGAAACGCGCCCTAGCAGCAGGAAAAAGGTGATGATCCTAGGCGGCGGTCCAAACCGCATCGGCCAGGGGATAGAATTTGATTACTGCTGTGTCCATGCCGCTTTTGCCCTCAAGGAAGAGGGATTTGAGACCATCATGGTCAATTCGAATCCAGAAACCGTCTCTACGGATTACGATACCAGCGATAAACTTTTCTTCGAACCACTCACCCTAGAGGATGTACTCAACATTTACGAGAGGGAGCACTGCGACGCAGTCGTCGTACAGTTTGGCGGACAGACTCCACTCAATCTAGCCTCTGCGCTCCAGGCACGAGGTGTTACCATCATTGGCACTCAGCCAAAAAACATTGAGATGGCGGAGGATCGAAAACACTTCTCCGCCATGATTGACAAGTTGAAACTGCGTCAAACATCAGGCGGAACGGCCACCGAGGAAAACGAAGCAGTCGGGGTAGCCACAAAGGTTGGCTATCCGGTTCTGGTACGCCCATCCTTTGTGCTTGGCGGTCGGGCAATGGAGATCGTCTATACCGAAGAAGATCTGCGGCGTTATATTCGCACCGCCGTCGAGGTCAGCCCCGAGCGCCCCATTTTAGTGGATCGCTTCCTCGAAGATGCCACCGAAGTTGATGTCGATTGCCTTGCCGATGGTGTAAATTGTGTGATCGGAGGCATTATGGAGCATATCGAGGAAGCTGGCATTCATAGCGGAGACAGCGCCTGTGTCATCCCCACGGTATCTCTCTCTTCGAAGGTTCTGGAGACGATTCGTTCGGCAACCAAGGCGATGGCACTTGAACTCGATGTGCGCGGTCTGATGAATGTTCAATTCGCGGTGAAGGATGACGAGGTCTATATTCTGGAAGTCAATCCCCGTGCCTCCCGAACTTCACCTTTTGTGAGCAAGGCTATCGGTGTCCCACTTGCGAAACTGGCCGCCAAGATCATGGCAGGAAAGTCACTCGCTGATCTTGGCTTCACTAATGAGGTTATTCCTCGTCATTATTCTGTAAAGGAAGCGGTCTTCCCCTTCATCAAATTTCCCGGCATCGACATTACCCTTGGCCCTGAAATGCGTTCTACAGGAGAGGTCATGGGGATTGACAGCGACTTTGGGCGTGCCTATGCCAAGGCCCAGATGGCCGCAGCTCCTTCCCTGCCATCGAAAGGAAATCTCTTTGTCAGTGTCAAAGACGCGGACAAGAAACATTGCGTTCCAATTGTGAAAGACTTTGCCGATCTCGGTTTCAAGATTTTTGCCACTGATGGCACGGCCGCGCTTCTCGGGAAATCGGGCATCAAGGTGACTCGTCTTAACAAATTGGCCCAGGGACGCCCCAACCTGATTGACATGATTAAGAATGGTGAAATGCATTTCATTATTAATACGCCAAGCGGTAAACAACCCCGTAAGGATGAGGTTGTAATCCGTAGTACCGCAGTGGCTAACCGTATCCCCATTATGACCACGCTTCGCGCCGCGGCCGCGAGCGTTTCTGCCATCAAGTCTATCGCCTTGTCACCACTTACTGTGAAATCCCTTCAGGAGCATCATGCAGCTTAGTAGTCAACCAAAAATAGTTCTCCTTAACGCTGCACGCCTGAGACATTCACAAGAGAATTGAGGAACAGCTCTGTAGAAGTGTAACCGGAAGGAAGAATGGTCCTTTCATCGGCAGCAGGAATGGCGCGGGCAGATCCACCATGTATCTCAGCAAAACCACCGACCTGCTTGGGATCATGGATGATCGCTCCGATCCTGCCAAGTGAGTTAAGCTGATCGATAAGACGTCTATCGATAGTATCCCGGTGTATAGAGTCGCCCGCACTAGCACTTACATCGGCATAGGCATTGGCAGCAGATTCCTCGGTCACACCAACTGATGGAAACATTGATCTACGGGTGATCAGCGTTGCTCCAGCAAAATCCTTGGATACCGCAGGGCGTCCAAAGAGATGTCCATCACGATTCATTTCCACAAGGTTTCCCGATTGAAAGATCCTATCAGTGGAAGTGAACTCTCCAGCAAATCGGGTGCTGGAGGATGGTCCTCCGATAAAATAATTGCCGATCAGATCCGCTGTGTGAGGTGCTTTTGAATGCCCCCCGACATAGCCATCAGCCCCCCAATTATAAACTACATTGTTAATATACTGTACATGTCCCTTTGCCTTGGGATTGCGGCTCTGGTTGTCAATCCATAGATTGTGAGAGAACGTGACGTTGTCACTCTGGCAGAGGCAGCCAAATCGCTGCGGATCTATAGCTTCTCCGATCAGGCAGTATTGGATGCTGACATTGGACGACTTGCCCACGCCAATACAATCCCAACGCCCCCATTCAATTGAGAGATGATCGAGGATTACATCTGAAGATTCGTTGACCGCCAGAGCGTATTTTCTCTTCTGACTAGGTGTCATTCCCTGTCTGAAACGAAGGTAGCGGATGATAACATTGTGCGCTTTGGAAAGCGAAACCTCATAGTTTCTAACACAAATCCCCTCCCCCGGGGCTGTCTGCCCCGCAACAGTTATATTGCCTGCCACCTGAAGCGGGGAGGCAAGCTCTATATAACCGCCGATATCAAACACTACAATTCTCGGGCCGCGACTCACTGCATCCCTCAGTGAACCGCGACCATCATTCCTGAGATTGGTGACATGATAGATTTCTCCACCGCGTCCGCCACTTGCTAGTGCTCCGAAACCCTCGGCTCCCGGGAATGCCGGGAGGTTCTCGACGCCTTGCAACGATGAACTCATTATTAAACAGGTCGAAACAAAGAATGTTGAGAGCATGCGGGTAAGCCATTCCATGCAAGAGCCATGAGGCATCCCCGATTCCAAGTCACGAAATGACTGGCGAAACATAAAAGAGTGCGGAATTTCCACTAAGGCATGATTCAACACTTTTCCCCTTTGCGATGCGTAGCCCGGTGATAGGTTCCAGTGAATGCCCCCCGGTATGTACCCAAGACGAGCGAATTATCCCCTTGCTACGGTCTTTGCTCTCCTTTGTGTTTCACTCATCGGATCCTATCCGCAAAACAGCCAGGCGGGTCCCACCTCGTCTCTTCCTGAGAATATACAACCTACTGTCTATCCCTACCTTCTCGATCCCACCATCTATCCGGATTACACTCGGCGTCCTACGCTGGTCCCCACTTGGAACACCTTCAATAACAAGACCCAGTTTGTCGCCCTTCGGCATCTTCCCAACAGTTCCTTTCTCAACCAAGGTCTGGGGACGGTTTGCTGGCCGAACATCGGTATTGTCAGAGACCCCAATCTAAGCCAATCCCTAGACGAACTGAAAAGACGCGGCTATTACCTCTTCGACATCGGAGGGNNCGTGAATCTGCAGATCAAGATTCCCCCTTCCACGCTGAATCTGATGAATGAGAAGCTGGGAGATCATTTTCTTGGAATAGACAACGGGGAGAATGACGCCCGTTATCTCTTCATTATGAGGCAGCTTCAGGCGCCGTATAAGTCCGATCGCGTCGCGCAGAGCGAGCAGATTTATGATTATTTCTCACGGATCGGTGAAGATCTTGGTGAGCGCATGGATATTCTCTCAGAATATTGGTATTGGTCTTATCCTCTCAAAGAAGGAAATGTTGTCCTAACCGGAGCAGAGACTCAGAACCGGGTCACCAGTTCCAGCATTCAGTATGCTTTTCTGCGCGGGGCAGGCAAGCAATATGGGATTCCTTGGTTTGGGAATGTCGCGACGTTCTCCACATGGGACTACAAGTCCTATGACAAAGATACCGACAAGTCCCCGCTGGGCCTATTCATTGCTGGGCCTACCGGGCCAAACCGGGGAAACAGCCTCAGCCTCATGCGGCGGTTACTCTGGAGTCACTATCTCTACAACAGTGTCATTTTGAGCTATGAAGGAGCCATGTACATGGATGCGTGGTGGTCACCGGATGGAAAGGGCGAGCTCTCTCCACTAGGAAAGGTCCAGCAGGATGCAGTGAAATTCGTCGACGAAAATGAGCAGCCCGGGGTAATGCAGGCCCCGGTAGCCCTGCTGCTCGACTACTACGCAGGCTGGGTACCTGCACGCACTCTGACCACAGCCTATCAGGTGTGGGGATACCTACCGTATGAAGCAGGTGACTATCTCACTCACTCCGTTCTCGAATTGATCTACCCTGATTATGAAGATTGCGGTTGGTACCACGATGAGACAGGTACGCTGTGCGACACTCCTTATGGGGACATGACCGAAGTCATACACTCGGATGCAGCGGAGGGTATTCTCAATCAGTATGGTGTGGTCTTCGCTGCAGGAAACCTCTTCTCAGCCGATTTAGAACTTCGCAGAAAACTCGAACGTTATGTTTCTCAAGGAGGAACCCTTGTTCTGACTGCTGAAAACGCACGAAGGCTATTTCCAGAGTGGAAGATCGGCCCCCCCCGGCGTTTCCCTAGTGGCAGTATTGTCACCTGGCGCGACGGCTCACACACCAGCGAACCGCTATCCATGGACCTCTGTCCGATCTCCCTGCCGCAAGGTGCGCAAGTGCTGGCCCAGTGTGGGAATACCACCGCTGTTGCACAGCTCCATCAGGGCAGTGGCAGTGTAATTGTGCTGTTGAGCCCCTTTGGCATTAACGCCGAGCCCATCGTTCAGGGAAATTTTCACAACAGCCCTCCCGACCAGCCTCTCCCACAACCGCACAAACTTCTTGATCATGTGCAGCGCGTGTTGGACTCCACATTTCGTTCCCAGCGACTATTCTCAGTTGGCGATCAACTTGGTTACATTACCTGTCGAAAGGGGCCGGGAGACTATACTTTGGGAATCTTCAACAACTCTCTCCATGCGCGACCATTTCAGATTCTCTCTTATTGCGGTCTCATTAAAAGCATCACTGAGCTGAAGCTCGGGCGCGATCAGATGAAGTCTCCAGGCTACTGGCCACGCGGTTTTCAGGACAATGACGGGGGGATTTCCGATTCAAAGCACATCGCGGGAGGGGACGTGCGTCTCTTCTCCATCAAGGTTAACGAAAGTAATCTGCGGGTTCTTCCACAGATCAGGCTACCCGAACGGCCGGCAGGTCGGTTGCTAGCACTCTCCAACATCTCAGACCTTGCAGAGGAAATACGGCACCGTCCAACGTTCTTCGAGCACTTCGATGGAGCCAAAGTGGACTGGAGTTATTTTCTTAAGCGTGATCCAGATCAGATAAAAAGAGACAGGATTTGGCTTNNGGGCTCGACAGACAAAAGCTTCAGATTGTCGTCGATTTCACATCTGGATTGAACGGATTCCCCGGACTGACCCTTATTGACCTACTTCCAGAGCCCTATACCGATAGTGTAGTCAAAATCGACAATGTCCTCGATAAGATGCAACTTGCGGGCATTACCAATGCAATCATCGGAACCCATAGGGCTCCTGAGTTGGGGGCTACACCCTCCCAGATCAATGAATCGTTTGCTCGCGGACTCAAGAGCCTGTGTGATCGGGCCAAGGCACGCGGGATAACGCTTTACTTGGAAAATCGTCCGGGGTGGTGGCACGGCAGCGTGCCGGAGATTATCCAGACTATCAATGAGGCAAAGTCGGATAACTTGAAATTCGCTTTGAATACTTTCGCTACGGATCCTAGGGCGGCCATCGCTCTCTCCGGTAACAATCTCGGTATGGTCCTAGTTAGCGCTCCGCTTCCCGATATTCCTGATAGTCAGGGGCCGATTTCCAAAAGCCACCCGGATCTCAGTGCATTAAAGTCGCTGAAGGTGCCATTAATACTTGATGGGGAGTATACAAATCCTGATGACGTATTCAGGGATACTGAGGAACTCTGGAGTGGCACTGATACATCTACGAAATTCTAACCGGGGACATCATGAAAACTTCACGCTTTTTAACACTAGTTTGCATTTTAGCCGGATTCCCTGCACTAGCTCAGGAACACCTTTGGGACAAGGAGCCTTCCTTGTGGAACGTCGCCCAGTCTTACAAATTGGTTCGGACCCTTCCCGCACAGTTTGGGGTCGAAGGGCCAGCCACGGATGGACTAATTACTGCACAGGTCACCGCGGCAAATCCCCAGGGAGCTCCAGGAATTAACCTAAGTAATGGAAAGCTCAAAGTATCTCTCTGGGGGCCTCCCAACAAACTGACTCTAAGTATTTCAAAAACCGATGTTTATGACCGGACTAGCCCCCATCCAGGGGTTAGCTGGACCTATGACGAGGGACATTCGCCAAGACCGGTTGGTCAACTGCTCCTAATGGCGGAGGACTTTTCGGGTGCCTCACAACCGGAGGTGACGACGAGCATTAATAACGGGCTCAACACTTTTGCCATGACCAACTCCGATGGAACTGCAACAGCCAACCTCGGCTACTTCTCCTCGCGCAGCAACCGGAATGTCCTTGTAATCAAGGCCGCCTACACCGGCTTGACTAAGCCTGTGCTCGTACGGCTTTTTAGTTTTTCTCATCCGGGCCATGAAAGCCCTCTGCCAAATCATGACGGTTATTACTTCTGGCTTCGTCAGACCCTTCCAGCTGAAAAAACCTTCCCGAATGGTTTCGACTATTACTTTGTTGCCAGGATTGTCGGGCCAAATGTCAGCATGGACGCGGATGATGAAGCGAAAGGACTCGGTGCCTCCACATTTGGGCGGGATCTTGGTTCAGCCGCAACCGCCAAGATTCTCCCCAATCAGGCGGGCAACTTCGTTGTGTATGCAACAGTGGTAACGAGCGCGGAATCAAATCGCCCCCTCGATGATGCAAAAAAACGACTCGATGCCGCAGCGAGCCAGGGAGTGGCAGCTCTAGTGAATGAAAACCAAGCATGGTATCAGGCGATGTACTCCAGACGTGAATTGGGTCGAATCTTCACCGGGGATTTCAATGCCGACCTGAAGGACATACTCATGCCTTTCTTCTATCAGGGAAGCTGGCAAAACCGTCATACCTATATGAGTTGTCCCGATCCGTCCAAATACGAGGGGGATGGCAACTATGCGGGACTCGAAGCGGATACGGCCCCATGGCAGGGTCTTCCGTGCTTTAATGAGGAACTTTATACGGGTGATTTTGTTGCTGCTCGTGATGAGAGCATAGCCCCTTACTACGTTACCCTCGTGAACTTCTGGCGTAAGGCATGGGAGAAGCATGCCGCTGATGCGGGACTGAAAGGAATGTATTTTATGCGGGGCTATGTTCCGCCGATATTGAACGACGTTTATTTTTCCTATGATCCCGATGCGATGAGCGGATGCGACTGGGGTAGCATGTGCTGGTGCTACAAAAACGTTTGGAATGAATTTGATTATGGAGGCAGGGATAACGTGTTTCTCCGGGATTCCGTATATCCGGGACTCAAAGATATCGCTGACTTCTTCGCCTCACTTGTCGTGATGGGCAATGATGGATACTATCATATAGACCATTCATTGATGAGAGAAAATGAATTGGGAAGTGATGCAATGGATTGCATTGCCTCCGCTAAATGGTTCTGGAAAACAGCGATTGAGGCCTCTGANNAGATCCTGAATGTTGATCCCTATAAGCGGGCGGCATGGCAGGGTTACCTAAATAAAATCCACCCCTATTACCGCATGCCTGATGGTACTCTGGGAGGCATTGTCCAAAACGGCCAGGTCAGGCAGTACAAAATGCTACAGCATTTCATAGTCAACGAAACCGACGAGTACAATCTGGAGTCCTCACCGGCGGATCAGGAGACGGCCTACAATTCGACCGATCATACATTTTTGGGTGCCGACATTCCTCACTTGCTGGGAAGAGATCGAGATACATTCAACGGCGGTGTTGCGTACTGGTACTGGATGTTCAACCGCCATCCGTGGTTGATGTACTATGCAATTAAAAAAATGGGTATCGAGATCAACAGCACGATTGCTCTCGATACTCCCCTTAAGAAGACTGTGGCGTGCTGGTTCGAACCGGAACGACTATGCAACTCGCGTAGTGGCACCATCTTTTTCTTCCCCGCCGTACCAAGTAATTTTGATGTCGCTTTTCGGGATTTTCAGGCGCGCGGTGGCTTTCTTGTCACCGGAGAACAGAAAGATGGAAAGGTGACTTATGTATCGGTTACAGCTCGTCGCACTACCGTCTGCGCCGTAATAAACCCCTGGCCGGACCAATCCCTATCTGTTCTGCAGCAGCCGGAAAACATTCCCGTGAGAACAGTGAATTCCGGGTTGAAATATCGTTTTATGGCCTTGGCTGGAAAAAGCTACCTACTCCAGCCTGCTCCGAAGCAATCGGTTCAAAACCCGACTTGAAGTAGTCATAGTTCACGTTCCGTACCTAGCCGTTTCAATCAATTGCAGCCTTTTGCTGGCCGCTAAAAGTAAAATTCTCCCACTCCATCAAGAATATCATGAATTTAATCCCCCACGAGAATTTGAAACCGCACTCACGATTGTTAAACTACGGTATAGCTACACTTTTTGCGGCATTAGTGCTTTCAGCTAACCTCCTGGCTCAGAAGGTCAATATTCCCGATGTTGGGACGACTGGACAGTCGTTGGCTGCCAAAGTCGTGGGCAACTATACCGCTCCGCCCCCCAATCTTGTCACCACATCAACCACCGGAGGAGCCGTAACAGGCAACGGTGACATGGCACTGATTGTGGGAGGTGACTCCAAGGCGCTAAAATTCTACATCGGCAAAGCTGATTTCTTCGGCGTCCTGCGCGGAGCCATTCAGCCAGTCGGTTCGCTGACACTCCTTGTACCCTCCCTCAATGGCAGCTCTTATGCGCTCCATCAGAATGTAGGGCCAGCCACGATCACCGGTGAGTTTACCAATGTTGATTACGGACTTACACTCACATCCTGGGTGGCAACATCAGAGAATACCGGTGTAATCCACCTCAGGAATACTGGGACAAAACCACTTTCCTTCGGCACACTGTTGGAGGAGGGATTTTCTGGCAGCACTGGCAATCCTGCAACTTACGGTGCAACAACAAATGCTACCTGGGTGAAGGTTTCACCCGACACGGTCTATCTTGAACTTGGCAACCAATTGCACAACGCTCTTGGCACTTCGCCTTTCGAGGGAAGAATCGCCGATTTCCGTCTGTTCGATAAGGCGCTTGATGGAACATCCCTGATGCGTTTTGACTCTAATCCCAATTTTCCATGGAAGGGCCCTATTCAGCCGATGCTGAGTTGGTCGGCGCTAGGAAAAACTGAGCCAAAGATCTTGGGCGAAAACGTGAGCATAAATGCCAATGATCTCCATGGCGGCTCGGTGACCTTTAAAGGTGATCAATCCTCCGAGCTCTCGCTGGGTGCGATTCCTTTTCCTGAAAGACAATTTACCATTTCCACTTGGATCAATATTGGGGCAATACACCCGAAGAGCAGCATTGTGACGGCACAGATTCCTTACACTCTCCCATATGGTACCGGACTTCCTTATCCATACGTGAGGGGTCTTAGTCTCAGTTTGGTAAACGGCGCACTCAGTGCCACACTAAATCAGAGCGGGGGCTTTAATAAAGCTACGGAAATGTTCTACGCTGATGCCACGAATCAATTCACTGCCACTTCAAGCAGGCCTCTGCCGACCAACGCATGGGTCCAGGTTGCCACGACCTATGATGGTAATATTCTCAGGATCTTCTGCAACGGAGCACAAGTGGGAGCCACGGAAAGTTTTCCCACCGGAATCAACGGTATGATGGGGTGGAATAAGATGGTTACTCACCTGGGAGACACCAGCGTTATCCACCATGGCTGTGCCCCGCTGGGAATTCTGATGCAGAGCGTGGTCGGAGCTAATGCCTCAAGCAATGCCCAAGGCTCCCTTTCCTTCTCCATACCAGTGGGCGGAGAGGCATCCATCGTGGTGGCGGCAGTAACGGACCGAAATACAGAAAACTACCTCCAAGCTGCCCAAGAACAGATTTCGAATGCGACATCCGCCTCACTCGCCAAACTGTTCGATGCCCACAATGATTGGTGGGGTAATTTTTGGTCAAAGTCGTACGTCCAAATTTCAAACCAAAAAATTCAGGACAGTTGGTATGCCTCACTCTATCTACTGGCCTGCTCAAGCACACCCAAATCCCCGCCACCTGGCCTTTATGCAAACTTCATAACTTCAACCCAGCCTGGCTGGCAGGGTGACTACACCCTTGACTACAATTTTGAAGGACCCGCACTTGCCGCTCTTCCGGACAATCATATGGAATTGGTGGATAATTATGCTCAGCCCCTGATTGATCAGATGTCGAGAGGGCGGGCGGCTGCTGAATATAATTTCGGCCCTAGTAACAAAGGAATCTACTTTTACGCACACTTGGTTCCACCTCCTGGATGGGATGATGATCCCGTATCTTTCGAGGGACAGAAAACGGATTCCATTTTCGCCGCACTAAACTGCGTCATGAGGTGGCGCTACACGCTTGATCCCGTCTACGCAGCCAAAGTTTATGCCTACCTCAGGGGAGTTGCGGATTTCTGGGATAATTATCTGGTGCTGGACAGGGGAGTTTATAGTGACGTGAACGATGCCGTCTCGGAGAGTTCGGGCCATGATACAAATCCCGCGACAACTATTGCCTTCATCCAACTCCTCTATCCAGCCTTGGTTGAGATGTCGGAAAGTTTGCATGTTGATGCCAATCGCCGCCCTCTTTGGAACGATATCATCCGGCGGCTCGCCCCTCTGCCCATCGTTCCGGCAAGCAGCATTCCTTCCCTTAACGCACTTGGTGCGCCCTACAACTCCCCCGGAGTAAATGTCATTCGGGATTCCAGCTCCGGAACAGCTTTCCCCTCACCAATGATCACGGTCTATCATGACCATGCCATCCGCTCCAGTAGCGCGGGTATGAGCTGCGCTCAGGCGATTTTCCCGGGTTGGAACATAGGCTTGGAGAGCGATGCCGACACCCTCAGGGCGGCAACCAATACCATCTGGCTAGCCTCCCAGTGGTTTGATTTCAACAACGAGTGCACCTTTTACGCAGGTGCTGCCTGCGTCGGTTACGATCCGGACACAATTCTTACTAACCTTGATACGTTCGAAACCTATTACCGTTATCCAAACTACCTGAATGATCTTGTGCTCAGCGGCGCGGGTTTGCACGGATGCAGCGCTGAGATGTTTGCCATCGTACCTGCTACGCTTGGAGCCATGTTCCTCCAGAGTTACCAAACGAACATTCATCTCTTTCCTGACTGGCCTGTGAAGCAGGATGCAGCCTTTGGGAATTTGAACGCATGCGGTGGCTTCCTCATCAGCAGTGAGATGAAGGGTGGTAAGATCCCCTACGTAAAGATTCAGAGCACTGCTGCACAGGAATGCCGTCTTGTAAATCCATGGCCCTCATCAAGCGGCACCAAAGTTCTCGTCACCTCCAACAAAAGCCCTGACAGAATGCTCTCCGGCCCAATCCTGAAAGTGCCAACTCAGCGAGATGAAGTTCTGATATTCACCCCGGAATAGTCAGCAGAGCGCTACCCTAGGAATAGGCTGATTTAATCGTTCCGTCCGCGAAGTGATACCAGAGGCTATCACAAAAGTCTTAGTTGGACGTGTTGTTGCATGACTCTAATTTTCCAGCGAATAAGCTCTAAGTGCAGTCCCTGAAAAGATCGTCCCTCGTTCGGTTTCAGAAAGATCGGCGGCAAGTTCCTTAACGGCTGAAATCCAGCGGCCGTACTCGCTTCGTACCAAGCATACAGGCCAGTCAGAACCGCACATAAGACGTTTGGGACCAAAAGCTTGCAACACCGTTTCAAAATAGGGCCTGAGCAGATCCACATTCCACACATCTGCCTTTACTTCCGTTACCAACCCCGAAAATTTGCAGAAAACATTTTCGCGCCTCGCGAGCTGCCAGATGCCCTCGCTCCACATTTCGGGAAAGGTATCACCAATCTCCGGTTTGGCACAGTGATCGAGAATAAAAATCTGATTGGGATGTTCATCCACAAATTCCACTGCACTTGAAAGCTGATTCTGAAAGATCAAAAGGTCATACGGAATCCCACGTTTGGTAAGTTCCCGTATTCCTCGCTGAAACTCCGATGATCCAAAGTAAAGTTCATCAGGCGACCCCTGAATAATTTCCCTCACGCCTCTAAAGTGTGGGTTATTAGCAAGACGATCGAGAACAGTGCCAACTTCGGGGGTTTTTAGAGGTACCCAACCGACGACTCCTTTGATGAAGGGGTGCTGCGTGGCAAACGATAGTAGCCACTCTGCTTCTTCCACTGTTTGGGATGCCTGCACCGTGATGCATCCGGACACTCCAGTGCCAGTAATGGATCGTTCAAGATCACGCGGAAGAAAATCTTTCCTGATCACCGACATCTCATCGGTGATCCATCCGAATGTTTCAGCATTGTACTTCCAGAAGTGGTGGTGGGAATCGATCATCTTGGGGGAGTTGGATATTTATCGTAAGGATGAATCAGCTGCTCAGAAAATCAGGAATTTGTTTTTCTTAATAGAGGCCAAGAGAAAACTCCCATCAGAAGAGGTTATGTAAAAATATCCGATCTTCCAATCGTAGCAAAGGCGGGATAATTGATATTGCTGCTTTGATCCCCCACCCTTTTCCTCACTTTAAGCCCCTCGTGAACATGCCAGAATCCGATTTTGCCGCGCGCCTTGATCCCGCTTACTCCGGAGCAGTTTATGATGTTCTTCGCTCCATCGGGCATCCTAATCAGGTGCTTCCCAACACGATTCGCCCCCTTCTTCCGGATCGTAAAATCATCGGGCCGGCCTACACGGTCGGTGGTCATTCCAAACCAAACCTTGACGGACACGAGACACTGCTGCAGTGGACAGCCATGCTATCCAAGGCTCCACGCGGATCGGTGGTGGTTACTCAGCCAAATGATTCTTCCATGGCCCACATGGGTGAACTATCGAGTGAAACGATGCTCTATCGTGGCATCAAAGGGTATGTGACCGATGGCGGATGCCGCGACAGCGATTTCATCCGCAGGATAGGCTTTCCGGTTTACTGTCGCTATTTCACGCCGGTTGACGTGGTGGGGCGCTGGGTTGCGGAGACTTTTGGGGAACCAATCACAATCGGAGGGGTCATTATTAAGACGGGCGACTATGTTTTTGCCGATTTTGACGGGGTGGTTATTATTCCGGAACACTTGGTGCCCGAGGTTACAGAAAAAATCGAGAAGGTATTACAAACCGAAAATCTTGTCCGCAAAGCGATCCTGACAGGCGTGGATCCCCAGCAGGCCTATCTGAAATATGGCAAGTTTTGATCCCTCATTCTGGCTTATCTTCCTGATTTCATGAGTCCCTTTTTGATCCAACTCTCACCGAAGGACAATGTCCTCATCGTGGCGCGTAGTCTTGCCAAGGGGGAGCGTTATGAAATCGATGGTCAAACTTTTACGCTGCAGGAGCCTCTCGGTCTGGGTCACAAGATTGCTTCAACTGATATAGGTATCGGGGAAAAAATCCTCAAATATGGAGCCCCCATCGGCTCGGCAACTGCATCCATTGCCAAGGGGGAACATGTTCATCTTCAAAATATGAAGAGCGATTACCTTCCGACCTTCACCTTGGATGATGAGGGTGAAAAATACTCCCCAAACAAATAACGCTGTGAAAATGTCACCCTGCCCCGATGCCTACCTTCGATCCGATGGACGCAAGGGAATCCGCAACCAGATCTTGGTAGCATACCTCGTTGAATGCGCCCATCACGTCGCCCGTGAAATCACCTATCCTTACCGTGAAAAGGGAGCCCAATTGATTGGCTTCAGCGGATGCTATCCAAACCCATACTCCTTCCGGATGATGAGTCAGCTTTGTACCCATCCGAATGTTGGTGGTGTCGTGCTCATTTCCCTCGGTTGTGAAGGATTTGACCGTAAGGCCNNTGATGGAGGAGATACGGAAATCCGGACGTCCGGTCGAACTTCTGATCATTCAAGAGACTGGAGGAACTTCTCGTACAATCCGTGAAGGGCGCTCAAAGGTGGAGGCGATCATTGAGGAGATTGCTCACGTGCCAAGAGTTGAGATGGCGATCAACGAGCTCATCGTCGGCACGGTATGCGGCGGATCGGATGGCACGAGCGGCATCACTGCAAATCCTGCAATCGGACTGAGTTTTGACCACCTCGTTGACGGTGGAGGGACCGCCATTTTCGAAGAGACAGGTGAGCTGATTGGCTGCGAGCACATCATGGCGGCGCGGGCAGCCACACCGGAACTCGGCAGGGCGCTGGAAGCCTGCGTTGGAAAAGCGGCTCTTTATTACTCCACCATGGGCCATGGGAGCTTTTCTCCCGGCAATGCCGACGGAGGGCTCACAACGCAGGAAGAAAAATCAATGGGAGCCTACGCCAAAAGCGGTTCCTCGAAAATATCAGGAATCATCAAGCCGGGCGATATTCCCGAAACGGGAGGACTCTACCTTCTAGATGTGGTTCCCGATGGTGAGCCGCGTTTTGGGTTTCCCAATATCAATGATACCGCCGAAATTGCCGAACTGATTGCATGCGGTTCCCATCTCGTTCTTTTTGCCACAGGTCGAGGCTCAGTGGTAGGCTCGGTCATCTCCCCGGTGATCAAGGTCTGCGCCAATCCCGAAACTTACAGGAATATGGAGGAAGATATGGATGTCGATGCAGGGAGGATACTCGAAGGACGAGGAACACTTGGCGAAGTCGGGGATGAAATTTACGAAAAAATTCTGCACGTTGCCTCGGGAGGAGAAACCAAATCAGAGCTTCTGGGGCATCAGGAATTTGTCCTCACCTACAAGACCTTTGATCCAGCCATCCCAATGGGGCCTTCCTGTTTTCCCAATGACTTGTAAGCCACAGATGGGGGGCGCACCCCACTATTGCTCGCTGGATGGAAAGACCGCCGTGATAACAGGCGGAGGCTCGGGAATAGGTCGGGCAATTGCCATGGAATTTGCAGCGGCTGGAGCTCAGGTCGTTATTCTGGAACAGGACGAGTTCACGGCCCAGAAGACAATCGCCGACATATCGGCCAACGGGTGGCTACCAGCCCGCCTAATAGCCGGGGATGTTTCCAACACGATCTCCATGTCTACGGCATGGGGAGAAATCGATTCTCTCGATATCCTCGTAAACAATGCAGGTATCGCCCATGTCGGTAATGTCGAAGTTACCACCCCTGAGGATTTAGACCACCTCTACAATATCAATGTTAAAGGAGTTTATCACTGTATGTATTTTGCGATTCCTAAGTTACGGGACCAAGGCAGTGGAGTGATTCTCAACATCGCCTCCATTGCTTCTAAGATAGGAATTGAAGACCGCTTTGCCTACTCGATGACCAAAGGGGCGGTTCTCTCCATGACGCTCTCGGTGGCTCGGGACTATGTGACCCGGGGTATTCGCTGCAACTGCATCTGTCCGGCCAGGGTTCACACCCCCTTTGTCGATGGATTCATTCAAAAAAACTATCCCGGCAAAGAGGAGGAAACCTTGAGGCGACTCGGTGCATTCCAGCCAATTGGACGAATGGGAGAGGCTTCCGAAATTGCCAAACTCGCGCGCTTTCTTTGCTCGGAGGATGCGGCATTTATTACGGGAAGTGCCTACGACATCGATGGAGGAGTTACTCTTTTAAGGTAAATAACACTTATAATACAATTACCAATAGATAGTTATACATACACCATGAAACTCATACGATTTGGAAATGCTGGCGAAGAAAGCCCAGGAGTCATTCTCTCAAATGGTGAAAGAATCGATGCCAGTCCCGTCGTTACCGATTATAACGAGGTCTTTTTTGAAGGCAGCGGACTGGAAGAACTCTCCTACTGGGTGAGTACTAAGGGTGTAAACGCCCCACGAATCCCGCCTGAGACTCGCCTCGGATCCTGCGTTGCCCGTCCCAGTAAAATTATCTGTATCGGCCTGAATTTCAGTGATCACGCACTTGAAACCAAGGCCGAAGTTCCGAAAGAACCAATTATTTTTTTCAAGTCTACCTCGGCACTGGTAGGCCNNGCTGATCATTCCCAAAGGTAGCAAGAAAACCGATTGGGAAGTTGAACTGGCTGTCGTGATAGGGCGCAGGGCCTCCCATGTTAGCGAAATAGATGCTCTGAATCATGTCGCGGGATATACCCTACACAATGACTACAGCGAACGGGCTTTTCAGTTGGAACATGGAGGCCAATGGGTGAAAGGGAAAAGCTGTGATACCTTCGCTCCTCTTGGGCCCTACCTTGCTACGCCCGATGAAATTCCAGACGTCCATAAGCTCGGCATGTGGCTCAAGGTGAATGGAGTGACAAAACAGGATGGCAACACCTCCAACATGATTTTTAAGATTCCATTTCTCATCAGTTATCTCAGCCGCTTCATGACCTTGCTCCCAGGAGATGTGATCTCGACGGGCACTCCCGCCGGCGTAGGTCTTGGTTTTAAACCACCGCAGTATCTCAAAGAAGGAGATCTGATCGAACTTGGCATCGACGGCCTTGGTACCTCCAGCCAGAAGGCTGTCGCTTATTCTTCATAGGAAAATCTCCAGAATTTCCATGAACCTCGGACTTCGGCAAAAGGTAGTACTGGTAACTGGAGGAGCGCGGGGAATCGGTGCCGGGATCAGTCGCGCTTTTGCCGCCGAAGGTGCACAGGTTGTCATCCTAGGGCGCAATCTCTCCGATGCGGAAGTGCTCATTCATGAGGCTACAGCAGCAAATCAGGTGGTCTCCCAGATTTTTACCGAGCTGACTGACACTGAATCAGTTAAAAATGCAATTAATGAGACAGTCTCTCGCCTTGGGCGCATTGACATCATCGTCAATAACGCCGGAGTAAATGATGCCGTAAAAATCACCGATCCGGTGGAGAAGTTTGAAGCTTCACTACGCAAAAACTTGATTCCCGTTTTTTCACTAGTTCACTTCGCTTATCCCCATCTCAAGCAATCAAAAGGAAATATCGTCAACATCGGTTCTAAGACACCGGAAACCGGTCAGGGAGGCACCTCGGGATATGCCGCTTCCAAGGGGGGGATAAACGGGCTTACCCGCGAGTGGGCGGTCGATTTTCTCAAGGATGGTATCCGTGTGAACTGCGTGGTGCCTGCCGAAGTCATTACTCCACAATATGATCGCTGGCTAGCTTCCGCCCCTGACCCCGCAGAGGCTCTCCGTCGGCTGAACGAGACTATTCCCTTGGGGCGGCGCACAACGACGATTCAGGAAGTAGCAGAGATGACTGTTTTTCTTGCCTCGGAATGCTCCTCACACACCACCGGGCAAATAATTTACGTCGATGGCGGTTATGTGCACCTCGACCGTGCCTGCACGGTGCCTGTGACACATCTGAGTCTCTGATCAGATTCGTGTAGTTGTGAAATCTTGGTGTGATATAAGTGCATAATTCACCTATCCCCGGCGCACAGGGCTTTATGAATTTTGACTTACCCGCCTTGCGTAGGGCGTGATCTTACCACTGTATTTCTTATAAAGCCTGCGTCGCTGCAAAATTATACACTCCAGAAGTAACTTGATAGATTGCTATCTGATTTTTACCCGTACCTCCCGCACGTAAAAACTTCACACCCGGGGCCTGAGCAGCAGGCAAGCCAGATTCAATAACTGAGTTAGGATTTGATGTGGGAATGACAACGGTTGCGGTGGAATTTACAGGAATGGAGGCCTTAAGGGAGAATTTTCCGTCCTCTAGTTTCCAATCTGAGCCGATTCGACCATAGATGGAATCGTAGTATCCCGAGGCAGATGTGAGCTGTGTGGCCGGATCAGGTTGCGGCGAGAGGATGAATTTCTTGAATCCTGGGCCTGTCGGATCGGGTTGGATGCCGAGCACCGAGCGGAAGAGCCATCCGGCAATGGAACCTCCCGTCGAAGGCATCTGGGCATTGCCCCCTTCCCATCCCTCCTTCAGGACTCCTTCGGTAATGAGAGTGTTCCAGCTAGGAAAGTCCTTTTGGTTTACCATCTTGTTGGCTAAGGCCGACTCGCGGTGCCAAGCAAGCGTTTGCAAAAGCCAAGGCAGAGAAACAAAGCCGGTTCCGATATGATCGTTGCGGGCATGAATGGTATCGAGCAGACGCTCATAAGCTAGTTGTTCCTTTCCGGTTGGTACCATGCCAAGGGCGACCGGTAAAATTTGCGCCGTCTCGTTATTGGTTTCATCCCCATACATTCCACTCTCAGGATGAAAGAAGTCATTATTGAAGCGCTTCTTCACATCCTCGGCGATGGCCGCGTATTTTGTCGCATCAGCTTGATTGCCTAGCAGTGCGGCTGACTGGCTGACTACCTTGGCATAGTAATACCAGGCCGGCATGGTCATCATCGGAGTTGGAACGACATGCTGATTGCCCGGGAAATCGGGGTTNNCCGAGAAAATCGACATAACGCCGCATCGGTTCATAGGCCTCCTGGAGCATCCGAAGATTGCCATAATATTGGTAATGTTCCCAAGGGAGGAAGACAATGACGCCACTCCACCAAGGGGAATTCCACTGATAATCCTGCCGCTTTACTAGGGGTGATACCGAGCCGGTATATCCCTGATCATCCTGGTTGTCG
Organism: Spartobacteria bacterium; assembly: GCA_003136515.1. The sequence continues at coordinate 1,517 of PLEU01000196.1, read as the reverse complement.
GCCCAGTCCCACCACCACCGATGATACAAGCCGCTGACATCAGTCAGGTAAGCCGCCGTATCAAAGAATCCCTGGGCATCCTGCGTCCATCCCTGTTTTTCCCGGGAGGGATCGCCAGGAACATCGTAAACATAGTTTCGGTGCGTCCTGAGCGTCACCTCGTAGAGATGGTTCAGCCAAGGACTAGAGCTGGTGAAGGAACTTCGCAACGGAAGATCCGCATTAATATGATCAATGCTAATGGCATCCGGAGGCAACGGCTCGGTGTTTCCATTTACTTGAATATCTGTTGGGCCCGTCATCACCATAAAGCGGGGCTCCAGTACTGTTGGTCCGTCCTTATCCAAGGTAAAAAGAAGCCTTGGCAACCTGAAATCCGAACTACTCCCATCTACCCAGATGGTCTCTCCGGCATGCCCGTTGACCTTGATCTTGGGCCAGCCGGAACTTAGGGCAGCAAAGTGGGCGTGATTTCCATCGATAGAGACTGGTTTGATCTCGTCCAGAATCCGGATCGGAGGTGCCATTGGGGCGATCAAATTCCCTTCTGGGGGGGGCGCATCGGTGACTCCCTGCCAATCTGTGGCGTTGGTCTCCTTGTAGCCAGGCAGATCCCATCCCAGTTTGTCCTGCCGCCTGTCCTCAACATACTCAACCCAGAGATCATCGGAGGTGATAGCCCCTTTTGACCATCTCCATGTCCTGTCAGAATTGACGACCTCCTTGGTTCCGTCTGTATACTCTATATCCGCTTGGAGAAGCAGCTGGGGGGGGCCTTCATCCCCGTTGCGTGCAGCGGCCCCACGGCCAGGCGGGCTGAAAAAACCGTTCCCCAAAGTCACTCCCAGGACGTTCTCCCCCTGCGCAAGCAGCGGGGTAATGTCATGGGTCACATAGATCACCCTCTTGGAGGAGTCGCTAAAGGGAGGGCCGAGTACTTCATCGCCAACTTTCTTCCCATTCACTTTGACATCGGCCATGCCTAGTGCTGCCAAATAGAGGGTCGCNNCCCTAGAGGGCATCCCATCCACCAGACTCACGGCATTCCCCCTATACCACTCCGACCCATACGCGCGGCTGAATTTCATCAAGGCTACATTCGTCCCGTGGGACATGACTTCCATCTGGCGGACATTGGAATCCTGGTTGTTGGGCGAACCAGTAATCCAGAGCCTAATTAACCGAGCTTTCTGACCGTTGAGTGGAAATTCCTGCACTCCACCTGTCCCATTCGTGTTCTGTACATAGTCGTGCTGTGTCTCATCAACAAAGGTCGTCGCATGATTGAATTGAATNNATGGAATCAATCGGGTAATCCTTGCCAAGGTCTATGTCAGCCCAACCCCCATTGGCGCCAAGTATCAAACCGGGGGCGCGATACTGTGGTGGGGTAAACCACTTAGAGGGAGTAATCCATTCAGCCGTCCAGTCTTTAGGATCAAGCAGTCCCATTGCCCAGGAGGCCCCGGGACTCCACTCGGAAGCCTTTCCATCCTTATCCCAGACACGGACTTTCC
>PLEU01000205.1:10409-10536 GCA_003136515.1 Spartobacteria bacterium | reverse complement strand
GGACGGAAACCCATCTGGGGTGGAACGACTCGGTATTGCACTTGAACCCGAAGCTGACTACGAGCGGCGGCCAGATGGTGGAGGCGGTTGCGAGGATCCACGGATCACCTTTCTCGAAACACTTCGC
>PLEU01000205.1:0-10377 GCA_003136515.1 Spartobacteria bacterium | reverse complement strand
AACAAGGATGCCAGCCTCTTCCCTATCGCTATCCCCAATCATGTCGGCAAAATGCAGATGGCTCTTCTCCATCGGCCCCTCTTCCCTGGCAGTACTCCTGAGGAAATTGTCTGTCAGGACTGCTCAAGGGTGGTGGATCTCGATCATGAAAGCATTTGNNGCTCGGGCTCTTTAATTCGCATTTTCGACTGGCAACCCCTGCTGCCCCCTGGGAGAGACTGAAAATCGGCCGTGGCACTCCCCCGATTATGACTCGGCACGGCTGGTTGATCGTTTACCATGGTGTCAGTGAGATTCCGAGTGCAGGTACGGAGGGACACAAGCTCTGTTATTCAGCCGGCGTGATGGTGCTCTCCCGTGACCACCCGCACGAAATCCTCTTTCGTTCAGCGGAACCGATATTAAGACCTGAGTTGCCTCAGGAGACAGAGGGATCCGTCCCGAACATCGTCTTTCCCACCGGAATTGACCGCCGCGATGACATCGGTTTGCCCGATCGCTTAGATATCTACTACGGGATGGCCGATAGCCGGATCGGAGTGGCCTCTCTGGTTCTCCCAGAATTTTTACCTGCGGCATCTACAGGATAGCCCCCCTCTCATCCACTCTGCTCACACTGAAAATAGACCATGACTACACCCTCGATTAACAAACAGACCCCTCCACAAGGAAAGGCTGGGAAGAAGCCGGATGCAAGGCCTGAGAACGAATTGAAATCCCTGCCGATGCCTGAGCTTGAGAAAAAACTGGGCACGTCGCCGGATGGTTTGACTAAGGCCGAAGCGTTCAAACGCCAAGCTAAGTATGGACCGAACCAGCTCGAGGACAAAAAGACCAATGAATATTTGAAGTTTATTTCCTACTTCTGGGGTCCCATTCCCTGGATGATTGAAGCAGCCGTGATCCTCTCCGGGGTTGTTCGCCACTGGCTGGACTTTTTCGTCATCCTTGTGCTGCTCCTTTCCAATGCTTTGGTCGGATTCTGGGAAGAACACCAGGCCGGCAACGCAATCGCCGCACTGAAAGCGCGTTTGGCGGTCCTTGCGAAAGTAAAGCGAGACGGTAAATGGATAAATCCAAAGGCGAGCGAATTGGTCCCTGGTGACGTCATTCGACTTCGATTGGGAGACATCGTTCCCGCGGATGCTCGTCTTCTCGACGGAGATTCCATTCAGGTAGATCAGTCTGCACTGACAGGCGAGTCGCTACCAGTCACCGTCAAGTCCGGCGGCGCTGTCTACTCGGGTTCCATCATCCGCCAAGGTGAAATTGACGCTATCATCTATGCGACTGGGACGAACACCTATTTCGGTAAGACCGCGCAACTGGTGGAGCAGGCACACACGGTCAGTCACTTCCAAAAAGCTGTGATGAAGATCGGCGACTACCTGATTATTTTGGCGGTAGCACTGGTGGCCGTGATTCTTGTGGTAGCCATCTTCCGCGGTGACAAGGTTCTCACCACGCTGGAATTTTGCCTGGTGCTTTTGGTGGCGGCAATCCCTGTAGCCATGCCTACTGTTTTGTCCGTAACAATGGCCGTTGGTGCAAGGCTTCTTGCGAAGAAGGAAGCGATTGTGACGAAGCTCTCAGCCATCGAGGAATTGGCCGGAGTAGACGTGCTTTGCTCTGATAAAACTGGCACCCTCACTCAAAACAAACTCACCCTAGGTGATCCATTCTGCGTCGATGGAATTTCCCCGACGGAAGTTGTTTTGTGGGCAGCTTTAGCCTCACGAGCGGAAGACAAGGATACCATCGACTTGGCCGTGCTTGGGGGAGTGAAAGACGACAAGGACCTGAAGAGTTTCAAGGTTCTTCACTTCATGCCCTTCGATCCGGTGCACAAGCGCACGGAGGCTACCGTCAATGGGGCGAATGGGAAGCAGTTCTTTGTTGCCAAGGGGGCTCCACAGGTAATTCTCAAGATGGCAACGAATGCCACTGAGGTCAAAGGAGCGGTGGATAAAGGCATTCTGGATTTTGCCAGCCGCGGCTTCCGCTCGCTGGGTGTCGCGAGAGCCGAGGAGGAGGGAAAATGGAAGTTTGTCGGCATACTTCCCCTATTCGATCCGCCTCGAGTGGATGCAAAGGAAACCATCTCAAATGCCGTACAGATGGGCGTAAAAATCAAGATGGTGACGGGCGATCAACTTGCCATAGCGCATGAAACCTCAAAACAACTGGGTTTGGGCACCAATATCCTAGACGCAAGCGCTCTTGGCGACACAACGGAGAAGGCAACACCTGAGATTTCCGAGGAGATCGAAAAGGCGGATGGCTTCGCCCAAGTATTCCCAGAACACAAGTTCTTTATCGTGAATACACAGCAGAACTCCGGCCACATTGTCGGCATGACGGGCGATGGAGTGAACGACGCGCCTGCACTGAAGAAGGCCGACTGTGGCATCGCCGTCTCCGGTGCAACTGACGCGGCCCGGGCGGCAGCCTCGATCGTCCTGCTCACTTCCGGGCTCTCCGTGATTATCGATGCGATCAAGGAGAGTCGCCGCATCTTCCAGCGGATGAACAGCTATGCAATTTACCGGATCGCAGAGACGCTGAGGGTACTCTTCTTCATGACGCTGGCAATTCTTGTCTTCAACTTCTATCCGGTGACGGCGGTGATGATTGTCATGATCGCCTTGCTGAACGACGCGGCCATTCTCTCGATCGCATATGACAACGTCTTATATAGAAATAAGCCCGAAGCGTGGAATATGCCCCTTGTACTCTCGATCTCCACGGTCCTTGGTGTGATAGGAGTCGTGGCGGCCTTCGGGTTGTTTTATCTAGGAGAGAGGGTGTTCAATCTGAGCAGAGACATGGTGCAGACACTGATGTATTTAAAGCTCTCGGTTGCCGGCCATCTTACCATCTTTCTCACGCGCACACGCGGCCCCTTCTGGTCAATCGCTCCAGCAAAAACACTCTGGATAGCGGTGCTTGGCACACAGTGCGTCGCCACTTTGATCGCCGTATACGGAATTTTCATGACTCCACTCGGCTGGAAATGGGCAGGGTTCGTTTGGATCTACGCAATCTCGTGGGCTCTAGTCAATGACCGTATCAAGCTGCTCGCTTACCGCATTTTTGATTCGCTCAAAGCAAAGGGTGCAACCGTCATCTCCCACGATTTATCACCGGAAATAGCAACAAAAGCCTATGAACTTTATGTTGAGGAAGGGCGGCATGATGGCGGCGCCGTTCAGGACTGGGTGGAGGCGGAGAAGGAGATTCGTAAAAACTAATCTAACTTTCATCAGAAGGGGCCCCCATCAAATAAGCGAATCTCAGGAACCAAGAATAACAGAATCAAGATGAATATCCAATCCAAAGACTTCCGCATTAAGCCGGGCACAGAGGTTGAGCTCAGAAAATGGGAGACGCGTGGCAAACATGATTATAAGTCACACAAGCAGTATCATCACGTCATCAAGAAGCATGCGGAGGAACTCAGTGAATTACAGCAGCTTCACTATGCGTCTAACCGCCATGCGCTGCTTCTGATTTTCCAAGGAATGGATGCTTCTGGCAAGGATGGGTCCATCCGGCATGTCCTCTCGGGAATCAATCCGCAGGGTTGTGATGTTTTCAGCTTCAAGCAACCGAGTGGCGAGGAGTTGGAGCACGACTTTCTCTGGCGCACCACATGCCGTCTGCCGGAGCGGGGACGTATCGGCATCTTCAACCGTTCCTACTACGAGGACGTGTTGGTTCTTCGCGTTCATCCGGAGATTCTCCGCAGTCAGGGATTCACGCAGGAGGCATACGAAGAAAAAAGCTTCTGGCAGGAGAGATATCGCTCGATTGTCGACCTGGAGCGCCATCTCTATCGTAANNTTCAACCGTTCCTACTACGAGGAGGTCCTTGTCATTCGCGTCCACCCCGAGGATCTTGTCGCGCAGGGACTGGAGGCCGCTCTGCAGCATCGAAAACCAATCTGGAGGGAACGCTATGAATCGATTGTCAACTTTGAAAAGCACCTATTCCATAACGGAACACGAATTATAAAATTCTTTCTCCACCTTTCCAAAGAGGAGCAGCGAAAGCGCTTTCTAGAACGGATTGATGTCCCTCACAAGAATTGGAAATTCAGCCTCTCAGACATTCATGAAAGAAAATTCTGGAAGCACTACGTGAAAGCTTACGAGGAGTGCCTGAGTGCCACGAGCACCCACTATGCACCCTGGTATATCATTCCAGCAGATAATAAGGAGAATGCCCGTCTGGTTGTTTCCCAAATCGTTCTGGATACCCTCAATGACCTTAAAATGGAGTATCCCAAAACGACACCCAAGCGCAAAAAAGAGATGCAGGTAATGCGAGAAAACCTGATGAACTAGCACACACTCAACGGCCGGCATGAACTGCTACGCTTTGCGCATCACCAAAAGCTACTGAGATGTAACTTCAAAAGCTGTTCGCCTATGAACCCAAACGCCGTGAACGGGTTTCCGATAAGGCTGTGTGTCTGCATCTGGATTATTTCGAAGAAGCGGATCTCTGACGAGACTCTTGATATTCAAGTCTAACTTGCCAATGAATTCGATTTCAGACTGCGACAAAAACAGAGACGAATACTTTTCACTCGGTAACACGACTCTGGGAAATGTTAAAGGTTCAAGCCAGCATGAGTAAAGACCCCGAAGAATAAGTTGTATTAATTTCCTCTTAAAACATGCCTTTCGTGATGATTCTGGGATCAAAGATCATCTTAGATTCATCAAAGCCTAGTTTCCCGGCTCTCTGCAAAAGATCCTCAAGCTTATAGGCAGGGATCTTGGGGGTGCGTGCCAAAATCCACAGATATTTTCTGTTCGGAGTGCCCACGATTGCCTCCTGATAATTATCGTCCAGATACAAAATCCAATAGTTCCCTTCTTTGGGGACGGGAATGAATGGTGCAAACCATGTTCTAAAGTGCACGGAAAGTTTTGTATTTTCAGGGGGATTTAACACTTCAGCATAGCCATGGATGTCATGCAGTGAACCGTCGGCACGTATGGCGATGTTGTGAACGGACAGCCTACCGTTAGGCAAAGAACTATACTCTGCAAAAGCTGCTTCATCGGCCTTCTGAAAGGGCATCGGCAGGCGCGCTATTTCGTACCACCGTCCCGCATACCGAGAAATGACAACACTCTCATCGGTGGCAGGCCGTTGTTGCTGGGATGAAGAGCAGGAAGAATAAAACAAACTGATGTTTGCCGTCATAATCGCCGCAACCACCATGAACAATGACTTTTGCGTCATTTTTTGATGCATGACGTTCATTCCTGGGGAATCACCAGCAGGAGTTCCCCATGGGACTCTTCTATGTTATCCCGAATCAAATCTACAGCCGCCTGGCTGAAAAACTGTTTTTTATAATGGGTCTGGGAAGGCGGTGGCATTGTGTCCGGCAAAGGAGTAACCCAGAACGCATCATCCTCAAATGCTTGCAGTGCACTCACAGTGCAGCTTCCAGATTCTGAGTTGGTTGGTTGATCATATGATACGTCCACACGGGATTGATACTCGGATTCTCCATCCACGATTAGGATGGATTTGCCCTGCAATAAGCCGATGCGCGGGCTGGGCAGCAACCAAATTCTAGTTTCTGTGAGATAGTCAATCATGACGATGGCTAGGGCGTGATCTTATCGAAACATTTTCCTTAAATCTAAGTACTCATGGGGTGTGATGTTCTTCGATTGTCGTCGTCGTGTTGCCATGCCGGGTGACTTCGGTTCTACGAATAATCCTCCGCTGAACAAAACGAGACTCGCCAAAAAACCCCGCAATGCCGGTGACTAGATAAGCCCAGAACCAGAAATTGGTCGTGCCAATATCTGTGTAGATATAATAGGCCATGAGAAAACGGGGGAAAAAGATCCAAGAGAAAAAACTCAGCAGTACAGAAAGTATGTTTGGAGGATAATTTCCTGTTGCGAGGAACCCGAAAAGTAAGGCTAAACGAGGAAAAAACAAACCTATCACTAGCAACAACAGGGCTATGTGACCGGTAGCCAGAAAAATGGTTAAATTCACACTTCACTATTATTAGGGAACGCAGGTCATTTCTATGGGGCATTCACCCCGTGGCAACAAGCCCAAGCCACTAGATTGAATCGAAAGAGAGCAAAGGCAAAAAGTCACTCAGCAATAGGTATCCTGATGCCCTCTCCGAAGAAATACTTGCTATTGGGTAGGGTTAAACCCCATAGGTCAGTATTGCTTTTCCAAGCATAATGAAAGCATTAACAAGACAATCAAATATGCGGAGATGACGGATCAGGTATGGCAGCCGTGTAGTCGGGCATCTCGTGGTCGCCTTTCCAAGGCGGAGAAAGATTTGCTGCCATCAACTGCATTCGCGTTTCCCCGAACGCGGAAGGAGCCAATGACAGATGCGGTGCATGTTCGTGATGCAATGGCAAGGTTCAATCAGGTTAAGGAGGTCACCGACTCCGATCGGGATCTGGCATTTTCCAACATTAAAAAGGCCGCCGATTACTTCAAGATCCGGATGAAGGAAAGCGACTGGCATCAATTTTCAGGCAGGGTCTAAAAACTCAACCCTTTCGCGGCTTCCATGAGTAGATTCTTCAGAACCTAAACCCTTCGTTTTCCGAGCGGAGAATTAGATTGATGACGGTAGAGCCATCTGAAACGGAAATGAGTCCATAGTAGCTTCCAAAACTGTCCGACCAATTCTATGCAATAAACGCCGCTTCGATTTAAAAAAAACTAGGTATCCAGATGATTTCCGCGCGGGTAGGGATGGCCGCGAAGCGTATAATAAACTCTGGGGGCCAAGCTAAAACGCGGGGCGATATTGAAACCGATTTGATAGTCATGAAATGCTTTTGCAAAGGTTGAGAAATGAGCCCAGTAATATTTTAGTGCCGATGAGAAGGGATTCCTCCGCAAGGTCAAAGGTAGGTGTGTGAAGTGCTCGAATCTCCCCGCCTTTAGCTTTCACACCAAGCCTAATCATGCAACCAGGAGCTTCGGTGAGATAATCGGCAAAGTCTTCCGCTCCCATGCTGGGACTTGCTTCAGTAACCATTTTCTCACCGATCACTGCGCGGGCTGCACCGAGACAAGCCTCCGTTACAAATGGATCATTCACCACACCGGGCAGTTGTCTCTCGAAGGTGATCGTAATTTCGGCCTTGGAAGAGAGAGCCATGCCTGCACAGAGTTCCTTGAGTCTCTGTCTGGTGGAATTTGCGGCCTGGAGCGTGAGTGCACGAAGAGTCCCCCGAAGACTTGACCGATCGGGAATCACATTGGTGCAGGAGCCACCCAGAAATTCGCCCACGGTGACCACTGCGGGATGGTTCATATCTGTTCCACGCGGTATCATCTGATAGATCAGGGTGACTAGCTGGGCCGCCGTTGCAATCGGATCGATCGTGAGATGGGGGCGTGCTGCGTGGCCACCCTTCCCCTTGACAAGGATGCTGAAATCTTGGCAGCACGCAGTCTGAGGGCCCGATGAAATAGCGACCGAACCACAGGTAAGATTCGGATCGACATGCAGAGCAACAATGGCCCTCACCCCTTCCATCACCCCAGCATGGACCATATCCAGTGCTCCCTGACCAGTCTCCTCCGAGGATTGGAAAATGCCTCGGCAACGTCGTGAGGAAGGACTCATCGCCCCAAGCGCGGTCAAGGCCCCCATAAGCATCGTCATGTGGGCATCATGGCCGCAGGCATGCATGACTCCAGGATTCTGCGAACGATCGGGGGTCTCATTCTCCTCCTGAATTGGAAGGGCGTCCATGTCTGCCCGTAGAGCAATGATCGGCAGATCCGGCGAACCGATATAGGCTAGGTCGCTGATTACTCCGACTCCTCCCGGCCCTAATCTGAAGGGAAGGCCATGCAGGGAAAGATATCGGACTATATAGGACGTGGTCTCAATCTCCAGCCCACTAAGTTCGGGATGGCTGTGGAGATGGCGGCGGACCCTGATCAATTCCTCACCACTCAACGCCGCTTCTGCGCGGTGATATTCAGGATCATCAGGGACTCCCAGCGTGTAATTCAGTGTGCTCAATGTCATAACGCTATCGATATTCCATCAGGCATCAAACGCTCTGTCACTGCCACATGGCTGGGAACGGGGTTCCTGCTCTACGCTTCAAGGGATTACAGGCTGCGACCTTGAATTATCCGTACCAGCACGATGACAATGGCCACAACCAGTAGAATGTGAATAAACCCTCCTAGAGTGTAGCTAGTTACCAGACCTAGTAGCCAGAGGATGAGTAGAATAACCGCAATTGTGTATAACATGGTTGATTTTGGAGTTGATTTAGAAGGTCAATATTACTCTCGGAACCGGCTGGTTCAATGGGGTCTATTCCTACCGGATGGATCTTGTTTCTTCAAGCTCGTTACTAGTATTACATCAGGAATCGGCTAGAGCTTTGGGAGGTGCATACCCCAGGACAACTGGTGGAAGCAAAATACTTTAACCAATTTGTAAGGTATATCGGATCGACCGGGAAAAGTAGTTGGCACCGTTATCAATATCGCCATAGCAAACCTCGATTTTTACAGGATTCCCGGCAGATGGGATAGGAAAGTCACATCATGATGCTTTCAGCCCATGATGAAGTACCTGCCTGGAAAATGCACTGGCTATCGGGGGTGTTGGGTTCCTGAGCAAACAGACCTCGGTCCATGTCGGGACCTACGGGCAGAGAGGTTTCACTTGGGAGAATAATTGTCTGACCGGCATTTTCAAAGTGCCCAGCCCAATTTGGGAAGTGGTATGGGATGATGACATCAAAACAGCGGAGGAATTTAAAGCTGAGGTCCGAAGGTGGAGGTACTCCAGATGATCGCCGAAGGAATGGCCACAAGCGGACAGCCCCAGAATTAGACATGGGTTTAAAAAAACCGTGGGAAAGCAGTGTCAGTTCTAATAGACAAGCTCTTTCTTCATTAGATTGTGATTCTTATAAGGCGGGCAGCTGCTAGCTGCATTGGCGAGGGAATTATCAGGAGTGCAATTTGGAAGGGTGAGTTTGAGCATAGTAGGGTTTCACCTTATTGTGACCCTCTCAAAGCCCAAGCTATTCTTGCCCAACAAAAAAACATAATTATGAAATCACCCTACAAAGTACTCACACTGATAACAGGTCTTGCGATATCACTCCCACCTAGCACTTATTCACAGAACAAGAAGGAAGAAGATAAGAGCGGGGGGAGTAAACAAACATCAGCACCACACCAGGCGGCACATGCCCAACAGCACACGACCCAGAATGCTCCCCAACATGTTGGTAGTATTGCTCATACGGGAATTGTTCATAATGAAGCAGGGGTTGCTCGCACTCAGACAAGTAGTGTTCACCATCAAAGTGTCAGCAGTTCAGAGCCTGTCCGCCATACACAGGTTAGTCACACCGCTCAGTCAAATTCCCAGTACAGCGGTAGGCAGTCAACCCGATCTGGAGTCGCGGTGAGTAGCAGCCATGCAAGTCACGTCAGGGTTGCTGCTAGCCAGAATGGTTACAATACCTCGCAGGGATCATTCAATCACTCAGCGTCGGGGGGAACAGTGAAGCCCATGGCGCAATCATCCGGTACACGTGGAGGAGGTCAGTATAATCAACCTCAGATAACACCCAACAACCAATACAACAGTGGCAATAATTACGGGGGAAACTGGTCGGCGGCCAACACCCATAGCGATTGGAATCATAGTGGACAACATTCTTGGAATAATAATAACTACATGTGGTATCAGGGAGGGTGGCTGTTGATCACTGCGGCATTTAACCCATTCTATGTCACCTCGGGATACTCCAATAATGGTTACTATAATAATGGATCACTTGTGAGCAGTGTTCAGGCCAGTCTCAATAATCAAGGATACTATAATGGGCCGATTGATGGGAATATAGGACCAGGGACGAGACAAGCCATCGCGAGTTACCAGAACGATAATAATCTCAACGTGACCGGACACATTAATGGCCCGCTTCTTCAATCGCTACAGATACAGCAGAATTAGTGTGACATCATTCACGAATGTAATGAGATATTTTAATGCCAGTTTTATCCTGACAGTAGTCATTGGGGTACTATTCTTTGCCGGATGTGCTGTTCCCGGTTATCCTGTTGGTTACACATACGGGAACCCTGGTGTGTTCATATCCCCGCTAGTCGTTCCAGGCTTCGGTTACGGATATTGGTACGGGGGAAACTACTGGGGATATCGCAATGGATATTCATTCTATCATGGACATTACTATAGTCACAATGGCTGGCATGGCGGTGGCTATGGGAGATACGGGGGACATGTTGGTGGTTGGCACGGAAATTAAGTGGCCATATTGAGTAATAAATTAAGGTCCCTCGCTATTTTC
>PLEU01000028.1 GCA_003136515.1 Spartobacteria bacterium | reverse complement strand
TTTGATCCCCGTGTCCTGATAGATCACGCCCTTGCCTCCGGCCTGAGTGGCGAAAACTTGGCAGTAGTTGCTCCCGTTGATCCCCGCGGGATTGGTTCCATAACCTCTCCCATCGCTGACGCCGGGGTCTACCAATGCCACTACAGCTCCTGAGACGTTGGTTGATTTCCAGTCTGTCGGAGCTCCGGTACCTAGATTGGTGTAGTTACCTTGCGGCACGCTCTGCAACTCAAATGAGGAGTTGCCGATGGTAATCGGTGTGCTGGTTCCAAAAGTGAGGCTGGCTATGGAACTTGTGACGGAGCCATAGGCGCTGGTCACCACGACATCATAATTACCGCTTGTCTGCACATTAGTGAGCGATAGAGCCGCATTGGTGGCTCCGACAAGAGGTGTGTTCGTATTGAAATACCACTGGTAGAGCAAGGGTGCCGTACTTCCGGCCACCACCCCAAATCTTGCATTGCCTCCATAAGTTGTTGTTTGCGCGCTGGGCTGTGTCGTGATGACCGGAGGGTTCGTTCCCGGCGGTACCGCCGTTAGACGCACTTTGTCGAAATCCCAGAATGTGGTCCCTGAAGTGCCGGGGTCGTAAAAGACGATAATGATGTCCCCGGGTGTGCCGAACAGACCCTGACCCTGGCTTTCATTTCCAGTAGAGGTGTAGTTCACCGAGATGTCGGTGAAGACATTCTCGGGGACATTGGAGGGGGTAACCGTCTGGGTGGCAATTGGATTGAAACTCGAATCATAGAACCCAAAGTTCGGATTATTCGGATATGGCAGTTCGCCCCATGAGCCGCCAAAGGAGGCCGTCAATTTATAGGTCATTCCGGTCTGCCATTTCACACCTGTATCCAGATAGATATAGCCATAGCAGCCGGCATAGGGACTATAGATTTCCGCACATTGGTTGCCATTGATGCCTGGGGGAGGTGTGACAGGATAGCGTTCCGTTCCCGGATAGACGGTAAAGGCCTGATAGGAGCCAAAGCCCACGGAGCTCCATCCTGTCGGACATCCTGCCGTATTGCCAGGGCCACCGATGGCGGGACTCTCGAAGGAGTTATTGACGATGGAAATGCTATTTGTCCCACTGCTGGAGGTCAGTGTGGCGGCTTTGCTGGTCACTGAGCCCAGGCTGTTGGTCACGACCGCCCGATATGCCAGATCCAAGTTGGTTGTGATGTTTGTGATACTCAGCACGCTGCTGTTGGCTCCTGAGATCTGGAGTCCGTTGACCAGATTAGTGTAAGGTCCGCCCACCGGCCCCGCCTGCCATTGATAACTCAGTGCCGTGCCCGCAACTCCCACGCTGAAGGAGGTGGCAAGACCATTGTAAGCTGTTTGCGAAACCGGCTGGCTGGAGATGATCGGAATTGCATTGGTGGTCAAGTAGAGTTGGAAACCGTTCACGCATGTGAATGCGGAGCCGTTGGCACTGGCGGTGATGGTAAGTGTTCCATTGGTCAGCACACCCGTGAACGTGTTATAGGCTACACCGAGACCGGCTTTGATCGACCTTGACGCACCCGTTGTAGTCAGCGTGTTGGTCGAGTTACCCCCCCCCGCTCCCGTTAAACTCAAGGAAGCCCCTTGGCCACTTGTGTCCCCGCCCGCATAGACCACAAGGGTGAACGCGCTGTTGGTGTATTCCGACAAGCCGGTAATGCTAAAGGTGACCGTGCTAGGAGCGGTGTCTCCAAAGGCATACTCTTCCATCAAGGGAGTCGTGGCAGCGTCCATGGTGCTGCCACCGGCATCAGTATAGAAACCTTGGGCGCTGATGGTGAAACCGGCCCCGCTGACTGAGTTGCCTGCTGAATCCACCAACGTGTTCGTTGAGCCGCTGATCGCGTTCCATACATTACCTGCAGCACCCAAGACCGCTGCCCCTGTCTGGACAACCGAGGTGTCAAAATCACCACTGATGAGCCGGGTGGCTGGATCCAGGGTCAGGGTTGCGGGTGTGCTGGTCACTGATCCATAGTTGTTACTTACAACGACCTGATAGGAGAGCGCCGAGTTGCTACCCACATTGGCGATGCTTAGGACACTGCTGTTGGCTCCCGCGATTTGGTCGTTATTGACTAGATTCGTATAGGGTCCACCTGCTGGGCCTGCCTGCCATTGGTAGCTCAACGAGCCCAGAGTTGAAGGCCAGGACGCTCCAACATTGAATGTCGCCGTGTTTCCAATGGCCGCCCTTTGGGAAGTGGGCTGGTAGGTAATGACCGGGAGGCTCTGCACAGTTAGGATTGATGGGGAGCTGGTCACTGAGCCGGCGCTGTTGCTTACGATCACCCGATAGGCCGTGGCGGTATTGGTCCCTACGCTGCTAAGCGTCAGGGTACTGCTGGTGGCTCCGGAAATGTTGGTAAAACCGCCGGAACTGTTACTCACCTGCCATTGGTAGGTCAGAGTTGTAGAACTGCCAGCATAGACATTGAGTGTAACACCTTGGCCGGCATAAATGGTCTGGGAAGAAGGTTGACTTAAGACAGGCGGGTTCGTACTCGCAAAGGGGCCCATACCAGCAACGGGCATGGCGATGACCGTGTCCAGACTGCTCCAGGTATTGGTGCCCTGAAGGGTCAGTTTCACCCCGGAAGCGTTTTGCACCAAAGTAACCGGGTTGCTATTGGCCAGCAGCATCGCCGAACTGAAAATCTTGTTATCCGCAGGTGCAGGCAGGCTCAGGGTGTTGCCGGCAGGAGGGTTAAGCGGATGGATGTATTCCATCGTGTCGTTGGTTGATTTGGTTGACACTCCTCCCCATCCACCTCCAAGCGAAAGGTCTGCGATGGAGACACCAGCTTGGGTCACATACGAGGAACTCCCATACGTGTTCTTGATGGAGGCAGCTACTGGGGCAACCATCGCTCCTACAGCCTGCATGGTTTGTAATATACCCGGCTCCCACTGATCCCCGGTCAATCCAACATACGGACCCGCAGCCCACTGCGCGCCACCGGCGGAGTTGGCTATACCCGCCATTAACACACTAAAGCGATACATGGAAGATGGTGGATAATCCGCCACGCTACCAGGGCCATCGGCAGCAGAAGACCACCAAGTTGGACCAAAGATACGGGCACTGGGAAAGCCAGGGGCCGTTGAATCCGGCGCCGTCCAATCATTAGGTGGGGCTACCTCTCCATCATCCTCCACATCACCATAGTCGCAGGTATAAATGCCTCGGAAGGTGGTCGTACCGTTCTGGAGCATGACCAGATTGGGGTTCACGTTCTTGACGATGCTGCGAAGAGCGTTGTAATCCACACACGTGGCATTTTGAAAGGCGCCCCCCACTCCGTAGCCGTCGTCAAAATAGATACCATCGATCTGGCTCCCATATCTGGAGAGCAGTTCGCTGTATAGCTGGTCGATAAATGTGTTCCAAGTGTCGTAATTAAAGGGACCAAAGCCGATGGCGGCCTGCTCGGCACCAGGCAGATTACCTGCATAGAGGGGATGGGTGTAAAAGAGGACGCGGATACCCTTTGCCTTGACGGCGGTGATCATCTGGCCCAGCAAGTCGATGGGTGCAGCCTGATCATCCCCGGGGAGCCAGCCGTTCATAACCGTACTGGGCCAGAGGACCGACAAATGGGCATGCCAAGCGGTGAAGACGATATATTGGATCCCCATGGAAGAAAGTGTGTCCGCAAAGCCTTGGACGTTAAAATTATTGGCCAGATCATCCACGGATACCGGAGGCGTACCATTTGCGTAGATCGACATGGGGACGATATCCGCAGGGTCATAGGCATAATGAACAAACATGCCGTACTTCAACTGCTCGAAGGGCAGGTGGGCGACGGTTGCCGGAATGGTCGGCGTGGCGCTCACCTGCATGGAATTGGTGCTTAGTCCCGAAGAGTTGGTGGATAAGACCACATAGTAGTAGGTCGATCCGACCGTCACATTGGTGTCCAGGTAGTGCTGGTTCACAGTGGTTCCAATGGAGGTATAGGGTCCGCCATTAGTCGCTGAGCGCTCCACAATGAAGTTCGTCGCCCCAGAGAGAGAAGGTGCCCACCGGATGCTCACCAGATTCGTTTCGCCGATGGCGAAGACCTGCCAGGGAGGTGAAGGCAACTGCGCCACCGTCGTGAAGCTGACCTGCGCGGAGTTACTGCTAGAGCCCACTGCATTGGCTGCTGAAACTACATAATAGTAGGTTGTCCCCACCACCGCACTGCTGTCCACAAAGGAAGTCCCAGTCGTTGTCCCCACCGATGTATAGGGGCCGCCACTCACCGTAGAACGCAAGATGGTGTAATTCGTCGCCCCGGAGGAGGCCGTCCAATTCAAGCCCACCTGGGCGTTGACTTGACTCGCCACCAAACCCGTTGGAACTGAGGGGAGTTGTTCATAGACCCTTACATAATCCACTAATACTTGGCTCGGGAAGGGTGTGCTTGCATTGGGAGCTCCACCATAATCACTCGCCCCGCTCACCGCCAGATCCAGCAGAAAAAAGAACGGCTGGTTGAATGGCACCGGAAAGGCATTCGCCCCGCTGGCCGCTCCCCAGCTAGTCCATGTCTGCACGTTCACCCCATCCACCTGCCAAATGATTGAGTTGCTCGACCACTGCACCGCATAGGTGTGGAAGTTGGTCGTCGTTTCGTTAGCACTCGGCCAGTAGTATTGCTTGCTCTGGAAGGCATCATTGCCATTGACATCGGCGTAGTGAAGCGTTCCCTGAATCATGTTTTGCAATCCCCCGGCGTTCTCCATGACATCAATCTCTCCGCAGTAGGGCCAGTTGAGCGAAGTGCTCGTGGGATAGTCGTAGTTTGTCCCCAGCATCCAAAATGCCGGCCAAAAGCCCTGCCCTGCGGGTAGCGCCATCCGCGCCACAATGAGTCCATACTGTTGTGCAAACTTGAATTCGGTTCTTACCTGTCCAGAGGTATAGTTCGTTGAGGCACCGTTGGTCGACGCCACGGCCACTAGATGCAAGTAACCACCCGACTCATAAACATTGTTGGTTGAGCTGGTGTAAGAGACATTACCTCCGGTGGTGTTGCCGGTAAAGGGGGTCCATTTAGTAGAGTCCAAATTGGTGCCGTTGAACTCATCGCTCCAAGCCAGTTTCCATCCGGTCGGCACGTTGTAGCTCGCAAGGGCACTGGTGGCCGAGCCGCTGCTGTTGCTCACGATCACTTGGTACTCCTGAGCCGCTCCAGCGCTCACGTTGGTGACATTAAGGAGGTTGCTGGTGGCTCCAGTAATGTTGGTGTAAGGTCCGCCGGCCGCTCCACCCTGCCATTGGTAGCTTAAGGGGGTCGTGCCGGCCGCTGCCACGCTAAGGCTAACCGTGTCCCCAGGATAGGCAAAGGTAGTGACAGGCTCTGCCGTTATGACGGGATTGGTCGGTAGGTTCACCTGCAACTGGAAGCCATTAACGACCGTGAAGGATTGTCCAGTAAGCTGCGTTGCCGTGAAGGTCAGCGTGCCGTTGGTCAATATTCCAGTGAAAGTCTGGTAGGCAACCCCGTTGCCTGCGGAGATCTGCCTCGAGGCACCTGTGGTGCTCAGAGTGCTTCCCGAGTTACCCCCCGTGGCTCCCGTAAGACTCAAGGCGGCTCCTTGGCCGCTCGTGTCCCCCGATGCATACACCACCAAAGTGAAGGATTTATTCAGATAGGCAGTGAGTCCGGTGATACTCACTGTGACCGTGGTCGGTGCGGTATAGCCAAAGGCGTAATCTTGCATGAGTGCTGTTGTACCCGCATCCATGGCCGTGCCACCGGCATCGGTGTAGACTCCCTGCGAACTAAGAGTCAATCCAGCCCCGCTGACAATGTTACCACCGGAATCAACCAGCGACCCGGTCGATCCTGTCAGAGCATTCCAGATGTCACCGGAGGCACCTAAAGCCCCCGAACCGGTTTGGGTTGCCCCAGAACCGAAGTCTCCATTGATAAGACGAACCTGGGCTACCGCCTTAAATGGCATAACCGCGAGCGCGAGGAAAAACACGCCAACCCAGATTACATTCCGGAGAATGGATAATGAAGAAGAATTGGCCGGACAGGCAATATAAGCGGGGGAAGCTTTCATGCAGCTACTGTTAAGGATGGGGGGGGGTCTGGGGATGAGCAGGGAGGTCACATACGGAGTCCTCTTTCGAGAATCCAAGTTAATTTAGTCTAGTACGAGATAATATCACTAGCATCAATAATTTCAAGCAGATGCAAAAAATAGAGAATTTATATAAAAACCGTAATATGTTCTTATTATTAAGATTAAGAAAATATTATTATTCCGTACTTCCTTATCTTATAAACCCTCCGGAGCTGACATAAGAAAGCATCCTGCCGACCGTATCCAAAGATGCAAAAAACTTCCCGCTCAGAGCTTGCGGGATGCTGGATTCCTATACCAACGCATGAATATCTCGACCAGCTCTATAGATCCACAAGGTGACAAAGCACCTCTGCATTCTCATTCAAATAGTAGCTGGCACAAATGCGATGATAGCCGTCCGCGATGATCACAGGCTTATCGGATTCAATGCTCCCTCTCAACAGCAATACGGGGGAAAGAAGATCACCTTTTCTTACCTTTTTAATATCCCCCTTGACATGGTAGTTCTCCTGAGGGAGCAGCGGAAGTCTGCTGGCACGCAGTAGATCCTTGGCTAGATATTTTGCAATGGGAGACTTTTTAAAACGGGCGGCAATTTTCTTTGCCTGATCCGGATCTATGAGCAGCGAAAGATAGTTTGCCGCCGCGAGATAATCATGCTCGTCTGAACGATCTTTCCAATGGGGAGATGGAGATTTTTTCATAAGGTGAGTCCTCCATTAGGCTCTTCATCATGGTTTCTCAATCAAATGATTAGAATCTCCGATGATTTCAGAGAGTGCACGGCCAGATGCCCCTTCTCACAGGAACAGATGGAAATTCCGCCAGAAAAGGTTGAATTGAGCAGTCACATCAATAGCCATAAATTAGAAAGTCTTGGATTCGGAAACTGTGAGACCCTTTTTTGATTATGTTAAGTTAGGGGCAATTGGGCAGGACGGTTTTCGCAGTAGCGCTCATCCTTTTATAAAACATTTTTTTGCTTTGCATCGATATGGGGCTACATTCGGATTAACAGGAGAGGGATAATTCCATGAAGAAACTCAGATTGGCCACTTGGACAATGATCGTGATGCTGATGACGCTCAGTCTCCTGCCTAGCGTTCAGGCATATCCTTACGGCGGCGGCTGGGGTGGCTACCATGGCGGCTACTATGGAGGGTATCACGGTGGGTACTATCGTGGATACGGGGGCTGGTACGGCACAGGCGTACCCAACGGACTGGGCTGGACTCTTTTTGGACTCGGGGCAGCGGGCGTTGTGGCTGCTGTTACCGCTCCTTTTGTCTCTCAACCTGTGTATTCAGTCGCCGTGCCAAGCTATGCCACTACCGGCTATTATCAAGGCGCCCCACAAGTCGTCGTTGCCAATCAACCTGTCTCCAATGTTAGCCATTCGAGTGAAGCATTGGCTAAAGCACAGGCTAAGTTGGCGGGACTGGGATACTATAAAGGCGTAGTGGATGGCACCTACGGTCCCCAAACTGCCCAGGCAGTTCAGCAATTCCAAGCCGACAATAATCTTCCGGTCAGTGGGCGCCTAGATCTGAAAACCCTCTCAAGTCTGGGAATTACGCTCTAGCGGCAATCATAGGCTGGTTAAAATCTTGATGAGAATCGTGATTTCCCAAAACGATACAATCGGTCATGGGAACTCCTTAATAGTCATTCTGTTATAAAAACTCATGCAAATATTTGGCATCTCAGATCCCATTTCCATGGCTGATATCGAACCGTTGCTGATAGCTTGGATTTCGTAGATTCCAAGCCACCCCTTTTCACAACTTTTGTTTTGGTTTTCTTTTACCCACCATCAACCCTCTGTCAATCGTCCCATGAGATCCTTTTCCTACCTGATTCTGGCGGTGCTGCTCTCCCCCTGCCCTTTATGGGCGGTCGAGCCCTCCCTTATTGACCCAAATGCACTTTCACTTCTCAAGCGAATGAGCGATTCCTTGGCCAAAGCGAAGGCCTTCACTTACAGATCCCAGAGCATTCTGGAAGTCCCGGCGATTACCGGCCAGTTCATCACCCTGTTTTCCGTCGGACAGGTGTCACTGCGCCGCCCCGACATGCTGAGCGCACGACTCGGCGGAGACGCTCCCCGCTTTGACTTCTACTATGATGGCACAAGAGTTTCTTCAAGTGCTGCAGGTACGAAGGTCTATTCACAAACAAATGCTCCGGCTACCATCGACGAAATGCTTTCGGGTCTCCATGAGGAAACCGGCGTCCGCTTCCCTTCCGCCCCTCTGCTTTTCAGCGATCCTTATGCCATCCTCACGCGAAACATCACGAGTGCAATGCTCGTGGGACCTACACGGGTGGATGGTAAGGTATGTGACCATTTAGCTTTCCGATCTCCCGGCGTGAACTGGGAAATTTGGATCGATGCCGGCCCGGTTGCACTCCCCCTCCGACTTGCGGTGACCTTCACAGACCAGCCCAATTTCCCTCGCACGATTATCGATTTTTCACACTGGAACCTCCATCCTCATCTCCCCAAATCCGTATTCCTATTCAACAAGCCGGCTGGCTTCACCGAAATTCCATTCAGAACCATTCTCCATTCCGCTGATCGCTGACATACCCTAGGGAAAGCAGATGAAATTTTTCAACCCTCTTCAGACTCTGGCGGCTATATGCTCTCTCTTATCCTTCCTCCTGGCCGGATGCAGCTCTGGTTATGATCCGGTCGTTTATGGCCCGACACCATCAGTTGTGCCGATTTACGGGTGGTCTGGAGCCGGTTATTACGGTGGAACCTACTACGGCACGAGCATGGCTTATTACAGCAGCTCGTATTACCGGGGTGCAAACGGGTATGCGTATCGCACCCCGTATTCGAACGGAGGTTACTACAACAATGCACGGGGTGGTACGGCTTCTTGGAGCAACGGCTCGGGAAGTGCAAACGGATACCGTGGAGGTTCCGCTTCCTGGAATAATGGTTCCGGCAATGCGACAGGCTATCGGGGTAGCACCGCGTCATGGAGCAACGGTTCCGGTAGTGCTTCGGGCTACAAGGGGGGCTCGGCCTCTTGGGGTGGCGGCTCCGGATCATGGCACGGATCAGGAGGTCGTTCGGGCTCCTTTAGACGCTAGTTGATATCCTTCTCCGTACTTGTTCAGGGCGTCTGGCAGAATGCTGCAGTATGACTCCGAAAGGAATCAGCTATCCCCGGATCACCCTGCCAGCTTGAGAATGAGTCCTTTCACATTTTTCTGAATCTCTGCAAGCGCCTGTTCAGGAAGTGCTTCATCCACATCATGGACATGCCAGTATTCCACCCGGTCACTCCATTCCGGAAATTTCTCCTCTAACATGGTGCGGTGCTCCCGTTCTTTGAGGGCAACGACATGGGATGCCTGAAGTAGGACATTTTCCGTGCATTCAAGCGGCTCCCGAAAAGGTGATGACGGAGTGATCTTTCTTCGTTCCAACCCGGCCACAGCGAAGGGACTGATCGGCCCTTTATTTGCAACTCCTCTTTCAATGGCCAGGGCGCGGGAAATGGCCTTCCAGTTCGGTAGACACTTGGAAACTCGGGCATTGAAGAGTTCTTCTGCAAACCTACTGCGGTAGTAATTGCCCGTGCAAAGAAATAGGACAGTTTTCTGTTCGTCCTCCATGGGGTAAATCTAAGTTCTAGCTCTGGATTGCTCCACATTTTTCCGAATTGCACGCCAGCAGGCGATCCATGCAGCAGCCACTTGATAGAGGAGTTCAAGCCTATCTAACCTATCATGGGATCCTAAACTTAGAAATTGCGAAGTGACCCATGAACTCAGGGCTGCTTTTTTTAACCCTTCCGATTCGTTCCCTCATCCCTGAGCGAATATCAGACTGATCCACTCATGCACGGATGGGAACCGTTCGAGCCGTGACTTTGTCCGTGGGAATATCGAGAAGCCGGGAGGCGGCAAGGCGATATTGCTCCATCTGACCGGCGTATTCAGTGGCGATTGCCACCGGAGTTGAGCGGTTCGTCTTGTAATCAAATATCAGGACCTCCTCGGCGCGCCCACTTTCTCTGCGGATGTGGACACGGTCGAAGACTCCACTGATCCATCGCCCGTCATTCATTAGGTCAAAGGCCTTCTCCCTCCAGACCTCCCACTCCCCTGCAGGTTTGGTGAAAAGATTCGCCGCCTCGGGGGTTATCAGGAATTTCTCCAGTAGACTGCGTGCCTCCAGACTGCATGAAGTGAGAGAGGCAGTGCTAGGATTCCACTCGATGCGCGAAAGCACCTCATGGATCTCGGTGCCCAGATTGGCGGCCTCCGGGGAAACGGCGGCCCCATCTGTCATCTCCCCCGAAGCAGGAGTCCTTTTGGCAGCCGAGGATGGTGAAAGGGACTGAGGAGTCCCAGCTGTGCAGGCTGGAAGGAGCATCGATTCGGCAGAACCTGTTTCACCCGCCGCCTCAGCCCAGATCGGAGAGTCTTCGAACCATCTTTCATCGCCGGACTCCGTGACTTTACTACCTCTTCCCGGACTTAGTGTGAGCATCAGGAGTCGCGCGAAATTCTTCGAGGTCGTGCTCTCCTTGAGTTTCTTGGTCACAAGGTAAAGTGCCTTTCTGGAACGGGTCATCGCCACGTAGGCANNTCTTTCATCACATCGTCGGGCTCCGCGAGATCCTTGGGGGGAAGGATGCAACCCCAAGCCGGAGGTTCACCTCCCCCAAAGTGCAGGGTTTCTGCAGTGTTGCCTCCCCTGGCTTCAAGGCCGCTCACCACGGTCATGTCAAAGGTTAGTCCCTTTGACTGATGAACGGTCATTACGCGAACCACACCTACTGCCTCAGGTTCCTGAACCATATGGCTCTCCAGAAATGACGTGAATTCGGAGATCGCCCCTTGCTTCGCCGAGTCGTACTCGGCGGCTGCGGCAAGAAAGACTGCAGCTCTCTGCTGGAGGAAAGGGGTCAGAATTATCTTCTCCAGCCAAGCATGGGCTGTGGCCTCGTAACCCTCCGCGGCGATTGTACGAAGGGCCGTTTTACGAAACTCTCCCTCCTCCTTCACGAGGTGCGAAAGGGGAGAGGAGGCGATGATGCCACGGGCCAAAGAATCTTCCGGCGAAGAGACCAGCCTAAAAGCAGCCTGGAGCACAATCCCCAGAGGATTGTCGTTGCAAGGGTTGGACTTTCCCTCAACGGATACGGGAATTCCGTGAGACTGTAGCAGGGATGCGATTGAGGCGGCTTGATCATTCTTCCTGGTCAGCACCGCGCAACTTATTCCACGCTCCCAGGGACGAACCTCCTCAATAATGGTGGCGACCTTATCCTCGATTGCGGATCCATCCTCATCATCCTCCGTCTCGACCGCATGCCAGCTAACAAGTCCCTTGAGTCCCCAGTTTTTTTCAGCCGGTGCATGCTCCCTCCAGGCCCTGCTCCAGGCCGCGACTGTCTTCTCGGGGATCTCTAGAGCTGTTGCTGACTCGGGAATTTTTCCGAAGACCTTGTTGATGGTCTCGACGATAACGGGGGCAGAGCGAAATGATACCTTCAGATCCCTGGCATGCACCCTCGGCTCTGAGCCACGGTTGTATTTGTCAAGAATCTCAAAGAAGAGTTCCGGGTCGCCACCACGCCACGAATAGATCGCCTGCTTGGTGTCCCCTACATAGAGAAGCGAGCGTGTAGCGCCGCTGTCCTGCACCACCTCGTCAATGAAACAACCCAGCACCTTCCATTGGAGACGACTAGTGTCCTGAAACTCGTCAAGTAGCCAGTGATCGATCCGGGCATTGAGTCGGTATCCCGCGGTCGCCATCCAGTCGGGACGCTCAATCAGCGAGGCGAGCAGGGAGGTGACATCGGCAAAGGTCATCCGCCCCCTACGACGGGTGAGCGTATGGTAGGAGGCTTCGAAACTTTCCATGAACTTTTGAAGCGTTGCACTGCGCTCCAGTATTGATTCATAGAAAGGCTTTAGCAGTGCCATCAACAACTCTTCGCGACAGTGTGCAACATTGCCCCGGAGATACACGCGGCCATCCTTAGCAACCCCAGTCGGAAGATACTCCTCACCTGATTTTTTGTCAGTGGAGCTTTTGGAGAGACGTGTTTTGATAAATTCCNNCAAGTTCCAGATTGGAGATCCACTTATCCCTCGCTTCTTGGGAAAGCCCCGGATTCTCCTTGATAATCTCCTGCCAGAAGGTGTCGGCGGCCTTCTTCACCTCACCTGCATGGAGGATGGGGCAACCTGCATCACCCCAGATTAAGCCCGCATCACCCCAGCGCAGCGACGGATCTTTGAGGAACTGTTCATGAAAGCTTTTGACTGACTGAAGCATGATCTGAAAGACCCTTCTCTCACCGTGCCTGCGGGAGATCTTCCTGACTAGATCGAGGAAACCATCTACTGACTCTCCTCCATGGTCAGACTCCCGGAAGATCTCGGCGAGAGCCTCCGTGCGGGCCTGTTCAAGCTCGACCGTACCGATGATGGAGAAATCTCCGGGCAGTCCAGACTCGAGCGGGAAGGATCGGACGATCCGCGCAAAGAAGCTGTCGATGGTTCCCATGCAGAGAGTTCCAACCTCGAGAGCGAGCTTTCGGAGCAACTCCCTACATCCACCGGGGTCGAGTTGCGGAACCTCTCCATCATCGTTGAGCTCGGTGTTGAGAATGGTGAGTTGTTCGGGTTGTTCGGCCGCCTCAGCGAGCCTCAGGAAAACCGCATCGAGAAATTCCCCTCCTGCTTTCTTCGTGAAAGTCAAAGCGGCGATCTTGCGGGGCTCCACGCCAAGAGCGAGAAGCTTCACCATGCGGGTTGTGAGCGAATAGGTTTTCCCACTACCGGCATTGGCCACGAGCATCGTATTAAGGATAGTGCCGGCGCTCATGACAGATTTCCCCTTCCCTCAAGCAGGGCGATGGATTCCGGGTCGAGGCACTCTTCGGGCTTGCCCCCTTCGAGGAAGATCCCTGAGGGATCCTCCCAGTTGCCTGGTAATTGCTGCGGAGGCCAGAAGACTCCGCGCGCGATCCGCGAGGCCACCGCTTCGGCGCAGTGGAGGGCCGACACCATCATCCCGTCATCAATCTCGAATGGAAGCACAACACTCTCCTCCGGATCGGCGGCCAGGACAAAATACCCGGTTTCGCATGATTTGCCAGGATGGAGGAACTCCGCGATCCTGCGGTAAAGCGGGAGTTGAAGATCCGACCAAACCTTTCTACTCCCGTTCACGGTCACCTCGGCCTCAGGAATGAAGGAATGGTTGCCAGATTTAAGATGGATCGCCGCGGGTTTGCTGAGGGAGGACTGTGTCTTGTAATCGAGAACCCTCACCCGATCGCCGTTGACTTCAATCCGGTCGATCATGGCAGAGAGTCTCAGCCCTCCGAAGAGAAGCTTCTCCCCCTCACCGGATCCGAATCTGTGCTCCACTTTGAGGATTTTCCATCCCTGCTTTGCCTCTGCCGCCTGAATTCTCGCAAAAGAAATCAGTCTCTCTTTGGCTGCGGCGATCTGCACCCTTACAGCCGGAGAAGGATCCGCACCGAAGCGTTCGCCCACCTCGCTCTCCAGATTGGCCAGGACGGCGGATTTAATGTCCCCGGCTTCAAGGAGGTCAGGGGTTTCCCTCCCATAGCGCTCCAGCACCGAGTGAATAAGGATTCCGAATTGCGGGGCATCCATCTCGCGCCGTGAGGGATCACGGGTCCTGAGATCGAGGCGTGCCGTGAGATAATAACGGAACGGACAGCTCAGATAGGAGGCAAAGTCTGTCACACTGATTTTCGCCGGAGGCTTCTCATCTCTGAAAAATTTCCAACGCCAGTCATGTTCGCGGCGCGGCGTGCCAGACAAGGACTCCGGCTTGTCGAAGAGCGCCAGAACTCTGGCAGGGAGTTCCTCCTTGGGACATCGCAGAAGGAGCGAGGAGGGTACTGAGGGACTCCCGTCAGCCCCAAATTTTGAAAATGTGCAGAGGAAATCGCCCTTCGGCCTAGCATGGGCCAGACAGCACAGCAGGTAAGCATCCCTAGAACAACGCGACGCATTGTCTGCTATGCCTAGCTTGGAGCGTTTCTGATCAGGGAGAAAAGGATGCCCGTCCATCGATGAAGGCAGCCTTCCCTCGACACATCCGCAGAGGGCCATCCGCCTCGCCTCTGCCCAAGGTGCCTCCAGCCACCCCGAGAGATCGAGATCCCCTTCTTGGGAAGCGTGAAAACTCTTTCGCTGCGCCAGCGAACGAATCAGGGAAGCCTCGCGGGCATTCCTAGGATCGGGCCAACTTTCCAATATTGGAGAGTAGTTCTCACAGAGATCGAGCACCTCTTCGGCCTCCTCCAATTGCCCCGTCCAGGCGTCGGAAACAATCACGTGCGACTCCTTGGAAAATTCCTCTGTCAGGGTTTTTTGGAGCCTTGAAGCGGCATCCCGGAGGCCATCAACTCGGATCCCTTTCTCCGGAATCTCCTCCGTAGAAATTTTTTCTGAGAGGAACTCCAGAAGGAGCGCGTCGCAGGCACAAAGAAGTTCCTCCTGACTAAGGGAACATTTTACCCCGATCCAGGCCGCAAATCGTGGAAGTTCAAGCAGGCGGCGAAGAGTGCGTAGGTTCCCTTCGCGACGGAGGCTCATCCATTCCGTGGCGACCACTGCCGCCTCAGTGCGAGAGAGCGGCTTGCCCTCTGGCAAATAGGGACTCCCACCCCTGCGGAGAATCTCCGTTTCGAAGGCCGGCGAGAGATCTTTGTCTCCTAGCACCAAGGCGTGATCCCCTCCCGCCCCGGCAAGAAAATCGATAGCGAGCTCCGCCTCCTCCGCGGGATTCTTCGCCATCACAATCTGATCGAGACAGAGTNNGAATATCCGCCTGGCTCCATTTATTGGACAAAGGCCTTCCCCAGTTGTCAAAATGCGCTTCCATGTTGCCAGGTTTCCAAACAAGCACACTCACCGGAATTCCCCGCTCCAGCAGCTTGGCAGCCCTCTGACGCGCCACTTCAGGCAGATCTGGCACGCATGCGATCACGAGCGCCTTGATGTCGATGGAGGACACTTCGAGTTCCTTGATTCTGGCCTCGTTCGGATCCCAGAGGTTGTGGCGCCGTAACTCACCTAGATAGCTGCGATAAAGTGGGGTGATCTCCCTCCAGCGTTCCTCATCCTCAGAGCACACGTCCAGGATACCGGGAAGAAGCGGGGTAATGCCCCCCTCCCCCAGCAGATCGCAGAGGTCACAGATCATTCCAGCCGCCCCGAGAATTGCCTGCTCCCCTTCGAGCACCTCTCTCTTTGGAAAGAGATGTTCCATGGCAGAAGGGGCGGTATTTTGAAGCACCAACCCCCATGCCGCCTCACAGTCGCTTCGGGAAGCAATCGGTCCCTGCGGCAGCAATGCCGCCATCGCTTGGTTGAAACGGGGTGCAAGCACTCCCGTGCCGGAGCGCTCGGCCAAACTGGCAAGGGACCGGCGTATTCGGCGGGAAGCCCCTGCAGTGGACACCCAGACCTCGGTTGACCCGAGATCGGGCGGATGGCCCTCTCCGGCACCTCCGATCAAGTATTCAGCCACCTGCTCTGATAGAGAGCATTGCTTTTGGAGGTAAATTAACTGCGGTATGGCATGCATGATCGCTGATTCCCTGACTTTGAGCACGACCGGATGTGCGAGGCAAAAAAGTTTTCCTCTCTAACACGAGCTATATGATGATCCAAGAGCCGTTTCATGCTCACATTATGGAGGGCCCTACTGCGACAGGAACTGTCGCAGCGGGGAGTTTTTGTGCTAAATCGGGCCCTGAAGAATCAAAGATTTTTCCTCTCACCCATGTGACCTATTCCTTATTTTGTTATGTGGCCATTTCCAAAAAAAGCTTTAACTGGCAACAAATTCCTTCTCAGAAATTGGACATCACCGTAGCTCAAATCATGCGTTTCCTAGGCGCCATCTTATTTCTCGCCGCAACCATTCCATCAGAGCTGGCGGCACCGGGAGCTAGCGTTCCGTGGATGACGTATGAGGCAGAGGATATGAAAACCACGGGCACGGTGATGGGACCGGGGTATGATCTCAACACCGTTGAGGGGCAATCATCGGGGCGCAAATGCGTCAAACTTACCGCTCTGGGCCAGTATGTGGAATTCACTGCCAAATCCAGCGCCAATGCGCTAGTCGTACGCTATTGCGTTCCTCACTCTGCCGATGGCGAGGGGATTGATTCGACCATCAGCTATTTTCTCAATGGCAGATTAGTAAAGAAACTTCCGGTCAGCTCCAAATACTCTCGGGCACACGGTCCCTACCCCTTCCTCCAAAGGCCGCAGTATTCACCCCGTAATTTTTACGATGAAGTTCGCTTTCTTGGGCCTCAAATCAACCCAGGTGACACGATACGCATCCAGAAGGATGTGGCCGACACGGAAGAGTATGCAATCATTGACCTTATCGATTTGGAAATGGTCCCACCCGCTCTGTCTGAGCCGATGGGGAGATGGCTTTCGGTCAAAGACGCCCCCTATAATGCCGCGGGCAACGGCGAATCGGACGATACGGAGGCTTTAGCAAAATGCGTCCATGACGCGCAGCTCCAAGGTAAAAACGTTTGGGTGCCCGAAGGCACCTACCTTATTTCTGGCGACATAAAGAATCTGCATGATATCACGATTCAGGGCGCAGGGATGTGGTACACCACGTTTGTCGGAAACCCGGAGGTATATAATACGAATCCATACGAACGGGTTAGGTTCACCGGAGCAGGCAACAATATTCATCTCGCCGATTTTGCCATTATAGGAAGGCTCAATCATCGGATAAATTCGGAACCCAACGAAGGTTTAACGGGTTCCTATGGCACGGGCTCCACCATCTCGCGTATTTGGGTGGAACATACCTCGACCGGTTGCTGGATTACGAACTCAAAGGGCTTGGTCATAGACCGTTGCCGTATCCGGAATACGCTGGCGGATGGCATTAATCTCTGCGTAGGAATGCGCGGCACAACTGTGATGAATTGTGCCACTAGAGGCACGGGAGACGACTGTTTTGCCATCTGGCCGGCGGTTTATACCACGCAGGCTTATGTGCCAGGTCTCAACATGTTCACCCATTGCACTGGGCAACTCCCCGTTATGGCTAATGGCGGTGCGATCTACGGCGGGGAGAGCAACCGAATCGAGGACTGCCTGTTTCAGGATATTTCCGATGGCTGTGGGTTGCTTATCAGTGGGAGGTTCCCCGTTGGGCCAAATATCTTCACCGGAACGACGATAGTGCAAAGATGCGATTTGATTCGCTGCGGAGTCAACGAATCGGGTCGGTTGTTGTCTGCACTCCAGTTTGATGTGACAAATCATCCGATCTCCCATGTCACCATAAGCAACCTGAATATCATCGACAGCATCGCGAGCGGAATCAGCATTGATTTCGAGCAGAAACTTTCGCAGGTAACAATCAGTGATTTATATCTTCCCGACTATGGGATCGCCACGCCCGGCTCACATGGCCTATGGGCTCACAAAGAGACTCAGGGCGATTTGAGATTAAGTAATTCGAGGTTAGCCGAATATCAGGATGATTCGCCCAATTTTACCTTCGCCTTTAACAGCGTCACTTTCACCCATAATAGTGCGCGCAAGAACTAAAACGATTTCAGGCTTACAGGGTACGCTACGAGATTCGTGTCGCCGCGTCCCAACCCTCCCTCAACAAACCCTCAGGAATGCTGGAATCTATACGCCCGAATTTTCTCTATTGCCCCGATGCGTATTGATTTACCGAGAGATTCGTGAAACAGGTGACTGAAGCTTGTTTTCGGTTTGTCATCTGAGACGAAAAAAACCTAACAGAGGATTTCCCCAATGAAAACTCTTAACCAACACGACCACTTCAGACTCCCTTGCCTTTTCCGGGACTATGGGATGAGAAGTTTGCGCACCTTCGTCGTCGTGATTGCCTGCATCAGTTTTATAGGGTTGAACGCCATCACTGCCGATAAAATTCAAGGCGCTTTTGGAAAGAATCTCGGCGAGACATTTGATCCAAGCTCAGCCATCACCACATCAAAGATGGGCGACGGAACCACCATGTATGAGTTCTCTCCCACCACTGGATTCCGTTCATTCCATAATTACTATCTTCTTATCACCCCTACCTCCCATAGAATCTACGGCATCCTAGGAACCGGCAGGGTGCAAAATTTGGAAGCCGGGGAGAAGGAGCAGGCCGTGATCATGTCCATTCTCCAGAAAAAGTACGGCAACGAGAGTGATCCGGGACTTCTGGGCTCAATGAGT
Organism: Spartobacteria bacterium; assembly: GCA_003136515.1. The sequence goes on along the minus strand of PLEU01000028.1, from coordinate 5,569 downwards.
ACGCAAAGACGAATAGATGAGGGCAAACGTTATATCATCACCCAGATCACGGGATTCAGCGAGATTCTGCTAGAGATCCAGTATTACGACACTGATTTGCAGAAGCTTGCCGAGACGGAGAGAATCGCTGCGGAGACGAAGAAGGCGGACAGTTCGGGACTATAAGTCCAGTTCTCCAAAGAGACAACCGATCCATAGCCAGTTTTAGGAATAGCACCGGGAAGCAAAAAGTGTGAAAGATCGTGTCTCCTCCTTGAGGAGGCTGAAGTAATGAGCAAGGCACTTGATACAAGCGGTGGAAATTCGTCTGGATGGAAATTCTTCCAGAGCATTCGTCCCATTCGACTGGGTGGAGCTCTTCGTGATGCGGCGGCCGGGATTCAGCTTGCAGCAATGAACATACCCCAAGTGCTGGGGTATACGAAAATCGCCGGCACACCCGTAGTGACGGGTTTGTACACACTGCTTTTCCCGCTGATCGCCTTCGCCGCATTCGGTTCGTCGCGGTATCTGGTAGTATCTGCAGATTCTGCAACCGCGGCGATTCTGGCGGGCGGGGTGTCCGTGCTGGCACCTCTCGGCACACCTCATTATGTGGAGTTGGCGGGAATGGTTGCCCTTTTGACGGGAGTCTTTCTTCTGATGGCTCGTCTGCTCAAGCTTGGATTTTTATCCGATTTTCTCTCCCAGACGGCACTGGTGGGATTTTTGACAGGCGTTGGCTTCCAAGTCGCGATAGCCGTCCTGGGAGGAATGCTGGGCCTCAAGATCACATCACCCCGGACATTGTTCCAGTTGGATGAGCTCATTCGGCAGATTCCTGATATCAATCTGCTGGCATTCGGAATTTCCGTGACCGTGGTCGTCGGAATCCTTGCTATGCAAAGGCTTTCGCCAAAAATTCCGGCTTCGCTCATTGCCGTAACGGGAGCCATTTCGGCAAGCGCCTGGCTGAACTTTACCAACCGGGGCATCGAGGTGATCGGTCCGGTGGCAGGGGGTTTGCCGCGCCTGGTATTTCCTCGTGCAACCTGGAGCGAGTTTGAAGCCTTGGTTCCGATTGCCGCTTCCTGTTTCGTGATGATCATAGCACAGAGCGCCGCAACGGCACGGATCTATGCAGAGCGTCACCACGAGGAACTCGATGGCGACGCCGACATTCTAGGGCTGGCCGCCGCCAATACCGCGGCAGCACTGAGCGGGACGTTTGTGGTGAACGGGAGCCCGACTCAAACCTCCATGGTGGAATCAAGTGGGGCCAAAAGCCAGGTTGCCCAAATAATGACGGCCGTCTGCGTGGCCCTGGTGCTCCTCTTCCTCACAAGACCGCTGGAATATCTGCCGCGTTGCGCGCTTGGGGCGATGGTCTTTGTCATCGCACTCCGATTGATTGACCTTAAGGCACTTAGGGCAATCGGCAGCGAAAGCCCGGGAGAGATGAGTCTGGCAATCCTGACAGCTGCAGTGGTTGTTTTTATTGGAGTCGAACAGGGAATTATCCTCGCCGTGGTGCTTTCGCTGCTTCGTGTGGTTGCGCACACTTACCATCCGCACACTGCGATCCTAGTTCAGGATGAAAGTGGTAACTGGAATTTGAACCCCGTCCTCCCGGGAGCTACCACCGAGCCGGGAATCGTAATTTATCGTTTTGGAGCTGCGCTGTTCTATGCCAATGCCGGTTTTTTTGCCTCTCAGGTTCGAAGCCTAGTCTATCCCTCATCAGCTGGATCGACGCGTATACGCTGGCTCATTGTCGACGCAGGTGCCATCACACACGTTGATTACACAGCTGCCCATATGCTCATCGGATTGGACAAGGAATTGAAAACAATGGGCGTGCAGCTGATTCTCGCGCATGTGCAGTCAGATCTTAGGCCGGATCTGGATAGACATTATATCACCCAGACCCTCGGCGCAGATCATCTCTTCGATACTCTCCGCGAAGCCCTCGCTGCAGTGCATCAAAACAGGCTATGAACTGACTTGGCCCTGCGTGCTAAGAGCCTAGGCTCCTTCATCCTGATGAGGGAACCCCTGACGTACATCACGCCAGTACTTTTTCACCGACTCTCAGGATATCCTGGGCTCGGGATTTGATTCGCTCATAAAGAGCGGCGTCCTGGGTCAATGAGATCCCGTGGGAAGGAATCATCTGTCGGAGTTTTTTCTTCCAGGAGGTGGAATTCATTTCATCAGGGAAACAGCTTTCCAGTAACTCAAGCATAATCGCCACGGAGGTGGATGCTCCGGGCGAAGCACCAAGCAGGGCAGAAAGCGTGCCATCCCGAGAAGAAATGATCTCTGTCCCAAATTGCAGAACGCCTCCTCTTTTGGGATCTTTTTTTATGACTTGAACACGCTGGCCTGCAATCTGGATTTCCCAATCTTTCATATCGGCTTCGGGGAGAAATTCCCGGAGTGCTGCGTGACGGTCTCCTGGAGACTGCAACACCTGACCTATCAGATAGAGGGTCAGTGGGATATTGTGCAACCCCGCGATTGTCATCGGTAAAAAGTTATTGGGCTTAATGGCACCGGGGAAATCAAACACAGAGCCGTTCTTGAGATACTTCGTGGTNNTTGCCATAGACCTTGGCATGGTGTCGCTGAATCAATTCGGGATTGGTACAGCGCAACCATTGTCCGCTCACGGGAAAACCACCGAAGCCCTTACCTTCCGGAATATCCGATTTCTGCAATAAAGGGAGAGCCCCTCCTCCTGCACCAAGAAAAACGAACTTCGCATTCACGAGGCGCCTCGCGCCACTGATTTTGTCCCTGACCTTGATTTGCCATCCTGATTCCCCGTTCCGGCAAAGATTCTCCACCTTGTGTCTCAAGTAGATTGAGACTCCTTCATACTCCTTGAGATAGGAGATCATATTTCGTGTGAGTGTACCAAAATTGACATCCGTACCATCGGGAGCATAAGTCGCGGCGACTGGCTCCGAAGGATCCCTCCCTTCCATCACAAGAGGCATCCATTCCCTTAGTTTTTGAGGATCATCGGAAAATTCCATCCCATGGAAGAGGTGACTCTGCATGAGTCCCGCATGACGCCTGCGGAGAAAGTCAACATCAGCCTCCCCCCGCACAAAGCTCATATGGGGAATGCCTTGGATGAATCCCTCCGGCTTCCCAAGCCTGTTCTGTTCGACGAGATAGGACCAGAATTGGAGCGAAAGAAGGAATGATTCATTGACGTGAAACGCCTTGGAGCAGTCCACGGAAGCGTTCCGATTCTGAGGGGTATAATTGAGTTCACAGAGCGCGGCATGGCCCGTTCCCGCATTATTCCAGGCATCGGAACTTTCTAGGGAAACACCATCCAGCACTTCAAATATCTCAATGGAGAGATCGGGTTGGAGTTCCTTGAGCAACATGCCGAGCGTGGCACTCATGATTCCCGCTCCAACTAGGACAACATCAGTATTGGTGATGGGAAGTTTTGTTCTCACTGTGTACCTCAAGTAACCAGCAAGAAGCATGCCATTCACGGCACGGACGGAAACGAAAACTCCCTACCCGCAACATGATCACGGGAGGGAAGTCTGTAAAAAAACTAGTAGCGGTAGTGAGCTGCCTTGTAAGGGCCTTCTACGGGAACATCGAGATACTCGGCCTGCTCCTTTGTGAGGGTGGTCAGCCTGACACCGATCTTTCCGAGATGGAGTCTGGCGACCTCCTCGTCGAGCTTCTTAGGCAGGACATAGACGCCAGGCTTGTAGGTCTCACGATTCTTCCAAAGCTCCAACTGCGCGAGGGTCTGATTGCTGAAACTTGCACTCATTACAAAGCTCGGATGTCCGGTGGCACAGCCAAGATTCACAAGGCGTCCCTCGGCAAGAAGGAATATTTCATTGCCGTTGGCGAAGGTGTATTTATCCACCTGNNTCGAAGTGGCCGATGTTGCAGACGATCGCTTGATCTTTCATCTTCTTCATCTGCTCGAAGGTAATGACGCCAACGTTGCCTGTTGTGGTCACATAGATGTCGGCGCGTCCTAGAGTCTCCTCAATCGTGGTGACTTCGTAGCCTTCCATCGCGGCCTGGAGCGCATTGATCGGATCGATCTCGGTGATTATCACACGGGCTCCCTGACCCCGGAGGGACTGGGCGCTTCCCTTCCCAACATCACCGTAGCCGCAGATGACAGCAACCTTACCGGAGATCATGACGTCGATAGCGCGGTTGAGACCATCGACAAGCGAGTGGCGGCAGCCGTAGAGATTGTCAAATTTCGACTTGGTAACGGAGTCGTTCACATTGAACGCGGGGACAAGGAGCTTGCCTTTCTCGTGCAGTTTATAAAGGCGGTGCACTCCCGTCGTGGTCTCCTCGGAGACGCCACGCCATTTCGCAACGATGTCATGCCAGCGGGTTGGGTTCTCCTGATGGACTTGCTTGAGGAGATCTTTGATGACCTGTTCCTCATGGTTGGATGAGGGGGTATTTACCCAGTTGTCCCCATTTTCAAGCTCATAGCCCTTGTGGAGCAGAAGTGTGACATCTCCACCATCATCGACGACCATTTCCGGCCCGTTGCCACCGTCAAAGGAGATGGCTTTGTATGTGCACCACCAATACTCCTCAAGACTCTCGCCCTTCCAAGCGAAGACAGGAACACCCGTCACGGCGATCGCTGCTGCGGCCTGATCCTGCGTGGAGAAGATATTACAGCTTGCCCAGCGGACATCGGCACCAAGAGCGGTGAGGGTCTCAATGAGCACGGCCGTCTGAATAGTCATATGAAGTGAGCCTGTAATGCGGACGCCCTTGAGCGGCTTATCTTTGGCGTATTGCTCACGGATCGACATCAAGCCGGGCATCTCCTGCTCGGCGATGGAGATTTCCTTACGGCCCCAGTCGGCGAGGGTGATATCGGCTACTTTATAATCGGTGGTGGTGGACATAAAAATTAAAGTCTTGGTTTGTGCTATCTATTTCGCGTTTTTGGAGGCAACGAGGGCTGCCTTTTTGAGAGCAGCAGCCTTATCGGTCTTCTCCCATGTGATACTTTCCAGATCGTCGATCTTACCGAAGTGTCCGTAATTGGTTGTCTTGGAGTAGATCGGCCGGCGGAGCTTGAGCTGACTGATGATTTCGGCGGGCTTGAAGCCAAATGTTTTTCTTACCGCAATTTCAATGGCCTTTTCGGGAACGGTTGCCGTGCCAAAGGTGTCAATGTGGATGGAAACGGGATTGGGATGGCCGATAGCGTAGGCGAATTGAACCTCACACCGACTTGCAAGCTCTGCTGCGACAACATTCTTCGCCACATAACGGCCCATGTAGGCTGCAGAACGATCCACCTTGGTGGGATCCTTTCCGGAGAAAGCTCCTCCTCCGTGGCGACCCATTCCACCGTATGTATCGACGATGATCTTACGTCCGGTAAGACCGGTGTCGCCCTGCGGGCCGCCGATGACAAACTTTCCGGTCGGATTGATCAGAAACTCAGTTTCCTCGGTGAGCATTTTTGCGGGGATGACCTTGCGTATGACTTTCTCTATGCAGAATTTCTCAATCTCGGAATGCTTCACTCCCTCGGCATGCTGGGTGGAGATGA
>PLEU01000083.1 GCA_003136515.1 Spartobacteria bacterium | reverse complement strand
TCTCCAGCCATACGTAGAGGCAGATGAAGAGGTAGCGGCTTCCCATCTCATGAATCTTCAGTTTGGCGACCCCGTGGCGTCGATTCCTCCAGGTGATCGGAATGGTTGTGTAGCTGTAGCCGCGCACGATCGCTTTGAGCGGCAACTCGACGGTGATATTGAAATGAGGTGAGAGAATGGGACGGATGCCCTCGATGACGGTGCGACGGTAGGCCTTGAAGGCATTGGTCGTGTCATTGAGTCCATGGCGGAACATGAAGCGCACAAAGGCATTGGCCAATCGGTTCATGAAGAGCTTGAAGCCTGGGTAGTCGATGGTCCCACCTCCCCGCATGAAGCGACTGCCAAATACACAATCGTATCCTTCATTGAGCTTCTCCCAGTAGCGCACGACATCGCGCGAATCATCGGACTCATCAGCCATCATGATGACGACGGCATCGCCCTGCATGGCATCGAGTCCCCGCGTGATCGCCCGTCCGAAGCCATGGGGTCCGGGGCTCTTCACGGGGTGAAGCTGGGGAAGTTTGGCCCGGAGGGATTCCAGAATCTCCCAGGTGCTGTCACTGCTCCCATCATCCACCACGACGATCTCGTGAGGCACGCCCCGCAACTCCAGCTCCAGATGCAGATGTTCGACCGTCGAGGCGATGCATCCCTCCTCGTCCCGGGCCGGAATGACAATGGAGAGAAGAGCGAGTGGCGGAGCCTCGGCAGAAGGATTGATGTTCTTAGTCATCTTGCTTGGTAAAAACACCTCTATCCTCCGGTGATGGCAAGCCAATCGGGATGAGCTTCGGCATGGGTGGCGATTTCCTCAAGAATGGTTTCCACGGAAGTCTCGGGTTTCCATCCCCAAGTCTCTTCGGCCAGGGAGCTGTCGAGAACAACCCAAGGGAGATCAAAAGGTCGTGGTGCCTGATCAGCCTCCACCGAGCGTGGCCCGAAGCGCTTACCGCACCACTCACTGAGCTGGGCCAGCGAGGTGGCACTCTTTGCTCCGCCGGAGAGATTCACAATGCGTGGGGCATTATATCCTGCCTCCCTCATCTGCCGCCAGAGCAGGGAGACCAAATCGCGGGGATGGAGGCAATCCCTAACCTGCCAGCCATGCCCTCCAAATCCAATGTAGCGCAGGGGATTCCCACTTGCCCAACGATGCACCCAGAAACTGAAAATACCTTGGTCAGCCTTTCCGAACTGTCCTGCTCCGGCCATGACGCCGCAGCGGTTGATCCAGACCGGAAAGTCAAAGGCCGCTCCATATTCGAGCGCGAGGAGCTCCGAGGCTTTCTTGGATGTGCCGTAGAGTGAGAGGGGGGGGATGGTCGAGAAGTCCTCGCGAATTCCTTTCACGCCGAATCCGGCCAACTTGTTCGGCTCGGGAATGAATGCGTTATCTTTAGCCCGCACGGCAAGCCCGGCGAGCGGCGCGATGGAATAGACCCGGCTGGTACTCAGGAGAAGGAAGCCAGAGCGATGCTGTTTGCAGAACTCAAGCAGCCGGATGGTGCCGATCAGATTGTGATCAAGGAGATCAAAGGAGCTGGTCGAGCCATCGACTCCGGCAAGCACGCTGGGATTGGCAGCGGCATCGATGACCCAGTCAACCTCAGGAATCTTCTCAAGGTCGGCAGGGTTGCGAATGTCCCCTTCGACAATCTCCATGCCGAGAGCACGGAGTGGAACCTCATTGAGCCGACTCCCCGCGCGGGAGAAGTTATCAAGTCCCCAGATTTGGGTCTCGGGCTGCCGGGACTTCAGCTCCCGGGCAATCTCCGATCCGACGAATCCACAGATTCCTGTGATAAGGATCTTCATCAGCCGATGCAGGCGGCGTGAATCTCTCCCAGAAACCCGCGCAGATCATAACGATACTTCCACTCGGGATAGTGCGCCTGGAATTTCCTCACATCGCTGATCCACCAGATGTGATCGCCGATGCGGTTATCCTCCACATAGCTGTAATCGAGCTTCTTGCCACTGAGTTCCTCACTGATGGCGATGGCCTCCAGCATGGAGCAGTTGGAGTGGCGACTACCGCCGATGTTATAGACTTCGCCACGACGCGGAGCCCGGAAGAACTGCCAGAAGGCCTCCACCAAATCGTGACTGTGGATATTGTCCCGCACCTGCTTTCCCTTGTAACCAAAGATCCGGTAGGGCGTTCCAGTGACGGTGCATTTCACCAGATAAGAGAGGAATCCATGCAGCTCGGCTCCGGCATGGGCAGGGCCGGTGAGACAGCCTCCCCGGAAGCAGCCTGTGGGCATTCCGAAGTAGCGGCCATACTCCTGCACGAGAATATCGGCAGCCACCTTGCTCGCTCCAAAGAGGCTGTGCTTGGTCTGATCAATCGACATGCTCTCATCAATGCCAATCTGATAGGGATGGGAGGGATCGATCTCCCAGCGTGATTCCAGCTCGATGAGGGGAAGGCGGTTGGGGGTGTCTCCATAGACTTTGTTGGTGCTGGTGAAGATAAAGACAGCATCGGGTGCATGGCGACGGGTCGCCTCCAGGATATTCAGCGTGCCCGTGGCATTGACCCCGAAGTCGGTCTGCGGCTCGCGTGCCGCCCAGTCATGGGAAGGCTGTGCCGCCGTATGCACCACGACGGAAATTGCGGAGCCAAACTCGGCAAAGAGGGCGTCGAGCGCTTCAGCATCACGAATGTCGATGGAGCGGTGACGGTATCCCCGAAGCTCCTTCTCCAGCTTGTGCTGGGTCGAGATGGTGGAGGCCTCCTTGCCAAAAAAGTAGGAGCGCATGTCATTGTCGATCCCGATGACATCCAGCCCCTCCGCAGCGAAGCGCTTGCAGGTTTCAGAACCGATGAGGCCGGCAGAGCCGGTAACCAAGGCGATGGACATAGAGTGATTCTATGGTGGGTGTGTTTAACGTTACTTCAGAAAGTCATCACTGATGGAGGCCTCTCCATGCTGCCGCCCTTGGCCATTCGGGAAACCGAGGCCAGCAGCTCGAATCATGCTTATGAGTCCATCACTTATTGGAATGGGGGGGAGCAGGCAGGGATAGGGAGAAGTGAGGCCAATGAGAAGCCTGAAAGAGTGAGTTCCAGCGGGCCGCCGGGATAGGTGGCATCAGGAGATGCTTCCTAAAACTCGGTAACATTCAGATTCAGCAGACGAGCCGCCTTGGCCTGTCGCTTATCCGTGGGAACAAACTCCCGACAACCCAGACTCCGTGCACTGGCGATGTGGAGCAAATCCAGCGTGCGGCAAAGGGATTTTTCAGCCTCCCCATGCTCCCCTCCCGAATCCCGACTTCAGAATCCTTTCACTCTCTGCGTCCCTGCGTCTCGGCGGGAGAATCTTTTTGTCTCCGTGAATTTCCCCTGCGGGAGAACCTTCCTATCAATAGCGCAACGGATCAGGCAGCGTGAAGGCACTTTCGATCACCCGGATTTCAAGCGGATCGGTGGCCAGCACCTCGATCACATCGAAGCGAAAAGTGATTTCGGGCATTTCCAGTAGGCGCAGCCAGTAGAGGGCACCCCGGCGGATGAGCCGCTGTTTCTTCTCATCCACAGCATCAAGGGGGCGGCCCATCTCCTCGCTACGGCGGGGCTTCTCCTCCACAAAAACAAGTGCGTCATGATCCCGGCAGACGAGATCAACCTCCCCTCCTCCGGGAGCGCGGAAGTTTTTTCTCAGAATCTTCCAGCCGAGACCTTGCACATGGAGGGCCGCCTTTTCCTCTCCCCACCTTCCCAGCGCCAAATGACCTTCCGGAATATTCTGCCCACCTCTAAAAGCCGAAGGAAAGTTGATCGACCGGTGAAAAACCGAGGCGATGATGCGGGCAAGGGCCATGTGTTCTCAACATAGCCAGATGATGGGCCGTGGCATAGCCCCGATGTTGGGCAAACCCATACTGTGGATAGAGCTGATCGACTGCCTCCATGAGACGGTCCCTCGTCACTTTCGCTATGATGCTGGCGGCGGCAATACTGAGACTTAGCCCATCCCCCCCCACAAGAGCCGTCTGCTCCAGAGGCAATCCTTTGACCGGAAGACCATCGACCAAAGCGTGGACCGGGGGGCGTTCCTGTTGCAACAGTCCCTCAAGGGCTCTGAGCATGGCAAGCGCGGTGGCTCGGAGAATATTGAGTTGCCCGATTTCCTCATCACTGGCCTGACCCACGGCATATATAATTTCGTTGTTCTCCGTGAGTTCAATAAAGAGCTCTTCTCTCTGCTGGTGCGTCAGTTTCTTGGAGTCATCAACTCCCTCCAAGGAAAATCCCTTCGGAAGAATCACCGCTGCCGCCACAACCGGGCCGGCCAGAGGACCTCGCCCTGCTTCATCGACTCCCGCGACTGGTTCAATGCCTCGTGCATGAAGTTCCTCTTCGTGGAGGAGGGAGGGCCCGCGACGTCTGTTCGTCATGGGAAAAAGATGAGCTATTGCAGGAAGTGAATAAACCTTAAAATCCCACGCACTACGGAAACTTTGGCCTAGCAGGCTTAATCCTTAGCCTTAATCCTCCTTAATCTTTTTAGGATTAAGCTTGATCAAAGGCCTTTTCCTTCACCGTAACGGCAGCCTTGCCCTTGCGATCACGGAGGTAGTTGAGCTTGGAACGACGGATGGAACCGCGCTTTTCAACTTCCACCTTGGCAATGCGGGGAGAATGGAGAGGGAAAACACGCTCGACACCCTCGCCGAAGCTGACGCGACGGACAGTAAAGTTGGCATTGATGCCGGTTCCCTTGCGACCGATCACAATACCGGAATATTTCTGAATACGCTCCTTGTCACCCTCGATCACGCGTGTGTGGACGCTGATGGAATCACCCACCTCAAACGGTACGAGGTCGGTCTTGAACTGTTCTTTTTCGATGGTGTTGATGATGCTCATGACAAAAATTTGGCCGGAAAGTGCTCTAAAGTGGTCGGGTAGAATGCCCGCTTCCGAGTGCCTTGGCAAGAAGTAAAACCATTCGGGAAACGCTGGCTAAATCGCATAGAAGCCGTCATGGGATTTATTCAATGCTCTCCTTCAGAGAGCGCACATTCTCGCGCCTTGGCAATTTGTCCCTCCGGGATCATTCTCCCAAACTCTATGATTACCCTCGGCATCGACAGTGGAACTCAAAGCACCAAAACCATAGCCCTTGACCTCGCCACGGGAGCCATTCTGGCCAGCGCGCCACAGTCTTATGGATTCGTGGAAAGCCGGGGTGCAGGTTCTATGGAACAAGATCCTGCCGTCTGGATCGCCGCTGTCGAGAGGACGACTGGCGAAGTCCTTCAGAAACTCGGCAGTCGCAAAAATGAAATCGTCGGTATTGGCGTGAGCGGTCAGCAGCATGGTCTCGTCCTACTGGATGCCAACGACCGGGTTGTCCGGCCAGCCAAGCTCTGGTGCGACACCTCCACCGCCCGGCAATGCGAAGAACTAACCAAGTCCCTCGGAGGAGAAGAGTCCGTGGTGGCGCTCACCGGCAATGCAATGCTCACCGGCTACACAGCTCCCAAGATCCTCTGGGTACGCCAGAATGAGCCTCAGCATTGGGAAAAAACCACCTCAGTGCTTCTCCCCCATGACTATATCAACTGGTGGTTGAGCGGCAGCAAGAGCATGGAGTTCGGTGACGCCTCCGGAACGGCGCTTCTCGATGTCCACACCCGCACCTGGTCACAGCCCGTCCTCGATGCCGTCGCTCCGGGACTTCTTGAAAAACTTCCTCCCCTGCGCCTCTCTGCCGAACCGGCAGGCCACCTTCGTCCCGAGCTTGTCGCTCAGTGGAGTCTTTCAGGAAACATCACGATCAGCGGCGGTGGTGGCGACAACATGATGGGAGCCATCGGCACGGGTAATGTCCGCCCCGGCATCATGACGGCAAGCCTCGGCACCTCGGGGACGCTCTATGCCTTCAGTGAGAAGCCGGTGATTGATCCGCAGGGCGAAATGGCTGCCTTCTGCGACAGCACCGGTCATTGGCTGCCTCTTGCCTGCACGATGAATGTGACGCTCGTCACGGAACTCACCCGTGCTCTTTTCTCAGGATGGAGCCATGCGGGATACGACACGGAAGCGGCCAGCGTGCCCGCCGGTAGCGATGGACTTTTACTCCTCCCCTATCTCGCCGGGGAGCGGACTCCCAACCTCCCGCACGGCAGCGGCGTTCTGCACGGCATCACGACAAAAAACCTCACCGCTCCACACCTTGCCCGCGCCTCCATGGAAGGAGTGACGCTTGGTCTTGCCTATGGACTTGAGAGATTCCGCAGCCTCGGAGTCATCCCCACCGAAATCCGCATCACCGGAGGTGGAAGCCAAAGCCCCTTTTGGCGTCAACTCTGCGCCGACATCTTTGGAGTCCCCACGGTCACGCTGACCTCCAGCGAGGGAGCCGCTCTCGGAGCCGCGATTCAGGCAGCCTGGAGTGTNNCCTGGATGAATCAACCCGTTGCACCCCTGATTCCAAAAATGTCCCCATTTATCAGGAACTCCTCTCTCGAGCCAACAAGCTCCGAAATACGCTTTCAGCAGCAGGTCTGCTTTGATACTGAATAAATTGACCCGGTCAAAAACAGACGCTTATGAAGAAAATCACCTTTTCGTTCCTTTGTTTCATAGCTCTGTTTTCCTTTCTGCCCACCTCGGTCAAAGCGCAAGATTACACTGGCATCGTTGCTTTTGGTGACAGCCTCAGTGACCTTGGCAATACCGTGACGACGCTGAATGTGTTTGGCACGAATTTCACGAGGGAACAAACCGGCTACAACGCCAACTTCTATGACAACGGGCGTTTCTCCGATGGCCCGTTATGGGTGGAAAATCTGAATGCANNGGAAGCACCAGCGGCACGGGAAATACAGCGTATCTTCTTCCAAACCTTCAGACACAGATTGGCTTCTACACAAACCAACTCGCGAGCAACAATCCGGCCCTCCCCTCACCCGCAACCACTCTCTATACAGTCTGGAGCGGAGGGAATGATGTCCTTAACCTGATCAATAGCGGCACCGCTATTACCCCGGCCCAGGTGGCCCTGAATATTTCCAACTCCATCACCAGCCTCTATAATGCCGGGGGGAGATCCTTTCTGATTCCCAATCTTCCGCCACTGGGAAACAAACCCGATTATTTGACCAACTCGGTCAACAGGCAGGCTGCGAATAACTTTGTTAACGCCTACGATCCCCTTCTCCAAAGCACCCTTGTCTCGCTCTCCATCAATCTGCCCGGGATTCGAGTGACCGATCTGGATGTCTATTCGACTTTCGAGGATATGCTCAATAATCCTGCAAATTACGGTCTGTCGAATGTCACCAATTCTGCCTACACAGCCTCCACGAATGGGCCTGACTACGGCTACGTGGTGACCAATCCCGACTCTTACCTCTTCTGGGATCAGACGCATGGGACGGCCACAGTCAATGCCATCCTAGGGAATGCCGCTTATTTGGCGGTCGTGCCTGAACCAACCACTTGGGGCCTGCTGCTCTGCACCCTGCTCCTGATACTGATGTTGCATTTTAGGCGCGCACCGGAGCCTCGAAAGTAGAGGCTATTCAAAACTCGCAGCTTGCTTCCTGCTCACTCTACCGTGGGCATTCCTCCTTTTGCATTTTTAATTCATCCCTCATACTTTTTGCCAATGCGCCTTGTCCTTGCCGCCACCGGAGCCAGCGGAGCGATCTATCTCCAACGACTTTTGCATTATCTCGGGCGCGGCGATCATGAAATCCATCTCGTACTCTCTCCTTATGCCAAGCAGGTGATTCATGAGGAAATCGGAATGCTTAATCTACCAATTGGCGTCATCGAACACAACGATAGGTCAATGAATGCCCCTTTCGCGAGCGGTAGTGCCCTTTTTGATGGCATGGTAATACTCCCCTGCTCAATGGGCACGATTGGCCGGATCGCAGCAGGCACCAGTGAAAATCTGATCCTTCGTGCCGCCGACGTCTTTCTGAAGGAACGGCGCAAACTCATTCTTTCCCCTCGCGAGACGCCTTGGAATCTGATTCACGCGCGTAACATAGTCGCCGTGACAGAAGCGGGAGCCATTGTAATGCCTGCCTCTCCTTCTTTCTACAGTCTGCCAAAATCATTCGAAGAACTCGCCGATACAGTTGTCTGGCGGGTGCTTGATCTGCTTGGAGTTCCGGCACCGGATGCATGCCGTTGGCGTGAAGAGGGGGCCGGCTAGATCTTCGATGGCCATCGCCAAAAATAAAGGCAGACTTCTGGCCGCCCTCGCTGCGGGACTTGCCAGAACTGTTTTTGCCACGATCCGGTTGCGCGTCACCGATAACTCGGGATTCCTCAGCAACCCGCCAGATGGCCCACGCATCCTGGTTTTCTGGCATAATCGAATTCCGGCCATATCAATTGGATTCCTTCGCCATTATCCTCGCAACCATCCCTCTCGCAAGGGAGTCAGCGTCCTGACTAGTCCCAGCAGGGATGGGGATATTCTGGCTGCTGTAATGGCCAATCTCGGAATGGGTTCGGTTCGGGGGTCAAGTTCACGGCGAGGTTCAACCGCAATCCGAGAGCTTACCTCACTATTGGAATCTGGAGCTGATCTGGCGATCACACCCGATGGACCTCGTGGCCCTCAGTATTCCCTCGGCCCGGGTGCGGTCTTTCTGGCGCAAAAAACCGGCGTTCCAATCATGGCACTCCACGCCCGTTATCATCGGGCAATCCGATTGAAAACCTGGGATCGTTTCGCAATCCCGCTTCCTTTTTCCCGAATCGACATCACCATTGACCCAGACCTGCATATTGATCCCGAAATCACTGATCTCGAATCAGAACGCCTCCGACTTGAACAACACCTGAAACAACAAGCCATAAACTTTGATGAAGCTCCTTGAGGGAAAGGCAGTAGCCGCTGAGGTTGAACTTGAAACCAAAAACCGGATCATAACACTGACGGCACGCGGAATCACTCCAGGACTTGCCGTCGTGCTCGTGGGAGAGAACCCGGCCTCACAGGCCTATGTCCGGAATAAGGATCGGACTTGCGCCGCGCTCGGAATGTTCTCGCGAAAGTTCGAACTTCCGGCTGCTACTACACAGGAGGAACTGCTAAGACTTGTTCAGGAACTCAATGAAGATCCCGCCGTTCATGGCATCTTGGTACAATCCCCCCCTCCTCCTCACATTGACGAACGAGCGGTCACTCTAGCCATCGATCCCCGGAAGGATGTGGATGGGTTTCATCCCATCAATGTGGCCAAGCTGGCAATGGAAGACCCTAGTGCCTTTGTTCCCTGCACTCCGTTGGGCTGTCAGCGACTGCTGCGTGCCGCCGGCATTCAGACTGCGGGAGCCGAAGTCGTGGTGGTTGGCAGGAGTCTGATTGTCGGTAAGCCAATGGCAATGCTGCTCATGGCAAAGGGAGCAGGAGGAGATGCCACGGTCACCGTTGCCCACTCCCGCACCAGAGACCTTGCAGCCGTCACCCGCCGGGCCGACATTGTGATCGCCGCCATCGGAAGACCAAAGGCCCTCAGGGCGGAGCACATCCGAGATGGGGCCGTCGTCATTGATGTCGGCATCAACCGGGTGGCTGATCCTTCTGCCAAGAACGGATATCGTCTTGTCGGCGATGTCGATTTCGATTCCGTGGCTCCAAAAACCTCCGTCATCACTCCAGTCCCGGGTGGTGTCGGCCCGATGACCATTGCCATGCTCATGGCCAATACCGTCACCGCCTGCGAGCGACTAACGGCTTGACGAGCACTACGCCGCCCTAGTGAGGGCCAAAAGTTCTGCTTTAGAAGGCCCCTGTCCCACCATTGCAAGACTCATCGACTGATTTTTGAGAATCTGCCGCGCTACCGCCTGTATTTGATCAACTGTCACCCTGGCAAGCGTGGCATAGACCTCCTCAGGCGGAATGATATTTCCATGACTTAACAGGGAACTCCCCAGGCGATAATTCTGCGTAGCCGCCCGCTCCAAGGCCATCCTGCTGGTGCCGATCGTATAGTCACATGCCCTGCGAAGCTCGGCAACGGAGGGAGCCTTTTCTGCCATGCGGCGGCACTCTTTAAGGATAAGCTTCAGCGCCTTGACAACGTTGCCTCCATCCAGACCGACTGATATATCAAATGACCCTGCATCGGAGTAAGTCGAGAGAGAGGAACTGATCGAATAGCAGAGACCGCGACGTTCGCGTAGCTCTTGGAAGAGGCGAGAACTCATGTTCCCCCCCAGAATCACATTGAACAGTGTAGCTGCATGCCGTCGGTGGTCAGAATATCCCATGGCATGAAAAGCAAGCGCCACTTGGCTCTGCTGACTTTCGCGGGATTCGATAAATATACGGGGGGATGTTGGAGGAACGGGCGGCCTGAAGGAATGCGCGAGCGATTTTTTCGGAAGCCTGCCCAGCAACTTGCTAGCGATCTCCACAACCTCGTCATGCTCAACAGCTCCGGCGGCGGTGAAGATCGTCCTATCCGCTTGATAATTATTTCGTAAATGGTCGATGAGATCCCTCCTAGTGATGGCGGCAAGGCTCTTTTTCGTTCCGGTGATCGGACGCCCTAGGGCATGGCCTTTCCATGTCTCCGCACTCAGGATTTCAAGGACATACTGGGCGGGCTCGTCGCGCACCATTTCTATCTCTTCAACTATGACACCCCGCTCCCGTTCAATCTCGGCGGAGTCAAAAAGGGAGTGGCAATACATGTCGGCAAGAACACCGGCAACCCGGGGAAAATGATCGGCTGAAGCCGCTGCGTAGTAACAGGTGCGCTCTTCGGCGGTGAAGGCGTTCAAATCTCCTCCCACACCCTCGATTTCCTCACTGATCTGCCTCGCCGTCCGATTCCGTGTTCCCTTGAAGAGCAGATGTTCCACAAAATGGGATACTCCGCTCAGGCGGGCGGTCTCATGACGCGCCCCCACCGCACACCAGATCCCGACGGCTACGGTCTGAGAGGAAGGCATGGCACGACTTGCCACACGGAGTCCATTCGGAAGAGTTGAAATTTTTGCGTTCAAGAATGGGAAATGCGGATTTTCAAAAAAGCTTCTTGGAGAGCTACGTCTTCAGGCCAGGTGACCTTGAAGTTTGGTTTTAGAGATTCGACGAACGGCACACGCCATCCGGCAGCCAGAACAAGTGAGACTTCATCGGTTGGCTTTCTGTCTCCGATATTCTCCAGCAGCCTTAGAAGCGGTGCCAGGCGGAAGACCTGCGGCGTCTGCATGGCCCAGAGAGCGGTGCGATCCACGGTTCGAGCAGCGCACTTCTCCTGGTCTGACTCATGGAGTGTATCGGTGACGGGGGCGGCAGCAGCGGCAGCACCGACTTCGATAGCCACACCCAAGCAACGCATGATCAGATCGGGAGTGACAAGGGGTCGGGCAGCATCGTGGATGGCTACAAGTTCAATAGTTGAGGGCAAGGCATTGAGTCCTCTCAGTACCGATTCATGCCGCTCTGCTCCACCCGATACTACGGCGGGAAGTTTGGAGATGCCCGCCTCTCGGCCGATCTCGCGGAATTTCTCTTCGCTCCCGGCCGGAACAACAATCACTATGCTACTGATGGCGGGCGTCGCCCGAAAGGCTTCCAATGACCAGGCTAACAGGGGCTTTCCAGCGAGTGAAATCGAGAGTTTATCCCCGCCAAACCGGATTCCCAAGCCACCTCCCACGATCACGGCAGCAGATTCTGGATATTCGTTGGGCGGATTTACGTCGGCTTTCGGCATGGGTTGATCGGCTTGTTGCACTGCTACAAAAGTAGCTTCTGCACCTCTGTACTGAGTGTTTTCCCATCAGCACGTCCCTCAGACTTTGCCTGGGCTACTTTCATGACAGCGCCCATTTGAGCCTTTGAAGTCGCCCCGACCTCGGCGATTGACTCCCTGACAATTGCGGATACCTCCTCGGGAGAGAGGGCCTTCGGCAAATAGGTTGCCAGCAAGATAATTTCTTCGCGTTCCTTGGCTGCCAATTCAGGACGCCCCCCCTGATCAAATCCAGCTGCGGCATCCTCTCTCTGCTTGATCTGTTTGCGAAGCACCGTAGTGACGATCTCATCGTCAATCACGGCATCAGCACCACTTTTTTCGATAGCCGCATATTTGAGGGCAGACTTGGCCATGCGGAGCGTGCTAAGACGCGCAGCATCACGCGCTTTCATGGCTTCCTTTAGGTCGTTGTCGATACGTTCGGCGAGTGTCATGGGATGAAATAATAGTGTTTTTGTGAGCCATTAACCCTACGCGCTTGAGTTGAACGCGTAAATGAATTCTCCTTACTGAATGTCTGACCGCCCTGTCCGCACCCGATTTGCCCCCTCCCCCACCGGCCTGCTTCATGTCGGGGGAGCCCGCACAGCACTTTTCAACTGGATCTATGCCCGCAAGCATGGAGGCTGCTTTGTGCTCAGGGTCGAGGATACCGATCAGAGTCGCAATACCGAGGAGGCGAGGCAGGTCATTCTCGATGGGCTCCGCTGGCTGGGTATCGATTGGGATGAGGGGCCTGAAAAGGGTGGTGATTTCGGCCCTTACTATCAGAGCGAACGAAATTCAATTTACGAGGATTACTTGAGTCGTCTGAAGAAATTAGGACATCTTTATGAGGACAACGGTGCGATTCGCTTCCGTTCTCTCCGCGAGAAGGTGGTCGTTGAGGATGAAATTTGTGGGAGGATTGAATTTGACCTTACCAACCCAGGTACTCATCCGGATCTCACCCTGCGCCGCCCGGACGGCTCATGGATTTTTCACTTCGTCAATGTCGTTGATGACATCACCATGAAGATCAGCCATGTGATACGGGGAGAGGATCATCTCTCCAACACACCCAAGCATGTGGAACTCTATCGCGCGCTCGGAGCCGAACCTCCGCGTTTTGCCCACATGCCGCTGATACTCAACCGAGATGGAAGCAAGATGAGCAAGCGCGACGAAGGAGCAGCACTCGGAACTTATCCCGCTGGTGGATACGCGCCTGAGGCCGTTCGCAATTACCTCTGTCTGCTCGGCTGGTCTCCCAAGGAAAACCGCGAGATCATCTCCATCGAAGAGGTCATATCTCTCTTTGAACTAAATCAGGTTAATCGGCGCAATGCCGCATTCGATCTCGATAAGTGCTTTTGGCTCAACGGTCAGTATCTCCTCCAGATGGACCTTGCCCGCTATACTGATCTGGCGATCCCATTTCTTCAAAAGGCCGGAATCACTTGGCCCGACAGGGAATCGCTCGAAAAGGTCTTGGCTATCATGAAGCCCAAGGTAAAGCTCCTCAAAGATCTCCCCGAATGGGCCCTCCCCTTCTTTACCGAGGAGTTTCCGTATGATGATGCAGCAGTGGCGAAGAGCCTGAAGGGAACCGACAGTGGATCTGAAGCTGCCAAGCGCCTAAGTGCACTCTCCGAGGCCTTCGCCTCACTCACGACATGGGATGCCGCCATACTGGAAACCACTCTCAAGGAAACCGCTGCCAAGCTGGGCATCAAGACGGGTGAGCTCGTCCATCCCGCCCGAGTCGCCGTCAGCGGACGCAGTGTCGGACCTGGCCTTTACGAGATGCTGGAAATTCTCGGATGTGAGCGCACGCTGATCCGCTTTACCGCAGGAGCCATCAAGGCCATCGAGTAACCGCATGGCTTATTCTGAAAACTCCGTCGTCTATCCGGCGGCTGATCTCGCCAATGGTGGACAAATTTTTCGGGAACTGACGCGGGATGGAAGTCCCTACCCTGCACGGCTTGCCGTTTTTGGTGATCCGGTTTCTCACTCCCTCTCACCTCAGATGCACAATGCGGCACTGGAAGCGCAGGCCCATGAATTTCAGTACGTCCGCATTCTCGTCACGACAGAGGAACTTGGTCATGCGCTAGCAGACCTCGCAGAAGCTGGTTTTATAGGAACCAATCTGACTATCCCCCATAAACAGGCAGCTTTTGAATTCGTAGATGAAATTACGGATCAGTCTCGACTCATGGGCTCCATCAACACCATCGCTGTAATCGGTGGAAAACTCCACGGGCATAACACTGATGGACCGGGCTTCGCTGCTGCACTCCAAGAGACGCTGCAATTAAAGCTCCATGAACAACGTGTTCTTATACTAGGTGGAGGCGGCGGGGCTGGAAGAGCCATCAGCGTGCAGTGCGCCCTCGAGGGGTGTCCTCAAATTTTCGTGGCAAATCGCACTCTAGAAAAAGCCGAAATTCTCTCAGAACAAATCGAAGAGAGTCTTGGGAAAATCATCACCCCAATCTCCCTTATACCGGAAGCTCTAGAAAATGCCCTTTCGTCCGTTGATCTCGTCGTTAACGCCACGCCTCTCGGGATGAAGGAATCCGATCTCTCACCGTTGCCGGATGGTCTGCTAACAAGGGAACACTACGTCTATGACACCGTGTATAGCGGAGGAAAATCTGCACTGATCCGACAGGCTGAAGCAGTGGGAGCCAAAAACGCCAATGGACTTTCAATGCTCCTCCAACAGGGGGCGATGGCTTACAAAATTTGGTTTGATGAAAGTGCGCCTCTGGAAATAATGAAGGTCGCATTAAGTGAGGCTACAGGCTCCAAATACTGAGTCCCATCACAAGAGATACGGGTGTTCGTTATTAATTGTTCTATAAGTTACATTATTATTAAGTATTTTTACAGCGAACTCAGCCACGCTTTCGGGCGCAATTGCTTGCAAGCATTTGTTATCCTTACAAAGCGAATTTTTATGGTTATAGGCCATGATGCAGGGACTGCACTGATAGAAGCTATAGAGAATAACACATCTTCCAAGTGAGCCGTAAACAAACGGAGAATCCGTGCTATAAAGAGCCAGTGTTGGAGTGTTCGTCAGTGTCGCAAAATGCACCGGACCATTATCATTGCTGATTAAGAGTTTGGCTTTTAAAAGCACTTCAAAAAGTTCATCCATCGAAGTTTTCCCAGCAAGATTCCGTAATCTTTCATTCGATACTGTATCAATAATGGTTTCGCAGACAGGGATATTTTCTTTTGTCCCGATAAGAAATATATTGTGACTGGGATATGTTACTAACAACTTATTGATAACGGAAACCAACTTATCCACGGGATAGTTTCTGCATGCAAGATTAGGCCCAACATCAGGAGAAATTGCAATATAGGGGATATCCAGAGAAATTTGCGTCTCTTTTTCGAGATGCTCTAAAATCAAAGGATCAGATTGATAACCACCAAATGTCAGTTCTGATAAATCAATCGAGTTCTTATAGTCGGGATAATCTTCTGAAAATGTCAAAACTGTCTTTGTAAGCGCAAGAAAATTTCTTGAAATATGCGAATTTTGATTGAAATGACATCGGAAATTATAAATTGATCCGCGATATAAACCTTCAAGATTATAACGGTGAAAACCTACCTTGAATTTCGCCTTAACAAAAAAACTAAATATCGCTGTTATTCTGTAGAAAAGCTCAAAATCAATAATTACATCAATATTTTTTTTATTAATTAATTTGATGTTATTAAGGAATGAAAGCAGAAAAATAATAATATTTCTTTCCTCTAGAGCGAAGACATTTTGATTGTCGATCCCATTAATCTTAAGCCATGAAGCTTTGATACTTTCTGTTGTTAGAATGTAGATATTTGCATTCGGAAAATTATGTCTTATATAGTGAATGGAGGGATAAGCCATGATAGACGCCCCCATTTCAAACAGTTCAATAAGGAGAATATTACTGACATTTTTATCAGGATTCCTTGGTGCCTTAATGAGATTAATCAACGAAAGAATTGAACATAAAAATGATCCTATGTAGCGATCTAGCCTCCTGATAGTTGTGGAAGATTTCATGTAGCTACCTTGTTAGCATTATCTTAATACCACCTGTTTCGCCTTCTCGCAATCCTTCGAGATCTGAGACGTTAGGGCGGCGAGATCGGGAAATCTCTGTTCGCCACGCAGATATTGGATGAATTCGATGCTAAGTTCCTTACCCACCAGATTTTCGGAGATGTCGAAGATATGGACTTCAACGGTGCGCTTCACAGTACTCGGATTGATTGTAGGACGTATCCCAATATTGGCCACGCCTGTAAAATTCCGTGCCCTTTCGCAAAGCCGTACTGCATAGACGCCATCCGGAGGGAGTTGCATTCCAGTGACATCGAGGTTGGCCGTGGGAAAGCCGATTTTTGCACCCAATCCGGCGCCGGTGACCACCACGCCGCAGAGCCGGTAATTTCTTCCGAGACATTCTACCGCCTCCTGAAAGTCTCCTGTGGCGATTGCCTCACGGATGCGGGTGCTGCTGATAGGCCTTCCTCCGGCTTCCACTGGTCCAATTTCAGCAACTGAGAATCCGAATTTTTCTCCAAATGTTTTGAGCAGGGGAATGTTTCCTTTCCCACCTCTTCCAAAGGACCATTGAGAGCCTACGCAAATCATGCTGAGTATCTTGGCGGAAGAGGCGAGGCTCGTGATAAACTCTTCGGCGGGCATAGCGGCCAGGATCTCGTTGAATTTCAGGAAAAGCACTACTGGAACACCCATCTGTTCCAGGAGGGCGAGCTTTGTGCTATTGCGCGTGAGCAACTTCGGAGCCTGTTCCGGACGTATCAATGAGGAGGGATGGCGATCAAAGGTCATCACCACTGCCGTGCCCCCAATAAGTGCGGCTTCCCTAATTGCTGNNCAATCCGGTCCGCCTCCTCCACCGCACGCTGAATCAGACCCTGATGGCCGAGATGGAGTCCGTCAAAAGTGCCCGCGGCAAGCACCACCGGGACGCGCAGTTTAGCCAGATCAGAAATGGAGCGCAGGATCTCCATCCTCTCTATGCTCCACGAAGACGCGAAACTTGGGGTAACGTCAGCAGCTTCGCAAGAATCTCCTCCCGTGAAACAGACTTTAGTTCCGATGCAGGGAACGCCTGAGACACATCAAAGCGTCCCGATTTTGTTCTCCTCAAAGCTCGGAGATGGGCACCGCAGCCAAGGTCATTACCTATGTCATGGGCATAGGTGCGAACGTAGAAACCCTTGCTGCAAACCACCCTAAAGTCGATCTCAGGCGGACGCACCTCGAGTATCTGGTGGGCGTAGATATGGACAAATCGCGGATCGCGCTCGATGGTCTTTCCCTGACGTGCCAGTTTGTAGAGTGCCACGCCATCCTTTTTGATCGCCGAAACCATCGGAGGTATCTGATAAAAATCACCATCATATTTGGCAAAGGCTGCTTCAAGTTGCCCGGGTACAAGTTGCGGCACCGGACGGGTCTCAATCACCTCGCCATCGGCGTCTTGGGAATCGGTCACCTCGCCTAGCTTCATCGTACCGACATATTCTTTGTCCTCGCTCATCAAGAGATCCTGAATCTTTGTGCCGCGTCCGAGTGTGAGAAGCAGAAGGCCTGTAGCAAGCGGATCAAGGGTGCCACAATGTCCAATTTTCTTTGTCCCGAGGACACGCCTCGCTATCGCCACGACATCGTGGGAGGTCATGCCGGTGGCTTTGTCAATTGGCAGGACACCATCAATCATGGAATCAACTCGCATAGGAATGTTTTGGAAAGTTAGGGCTGGACCTTATCTAGGGCGGCGCAGATGGCCGAAAGAACTCTCTCTTCGACCTCATGAAGCGAACCCTTTATCCTGGCTCCGGAGGCCATTGGATGACCTCCGCCGCCGAATTGAGCGCACAGGGCACAGGCATCGAAATTGGAGTCCTTTGAACGGAGACTGAGGCGAATTTTACCTTCTGGAAGTTCCTCGAAAAAAGCGGCGGCAGTCACCCCCTCCACGGAACGAAGATTGTCAATAATGCCCTCATTGTCCTCTGGGATGATTCCCAAATCCTCCACATCAGCTAACGAGAGAGCGAAGCTAGCGATGCGGTCGTTACAGGTAAAATGAGCATTAACCAAGGCATGGCGAAGCAATTCCAACCGACGCCTTGGCTGGTTTTCGTAAAGTGAACGGGAAATATCTGCAACATTCACACCCTGCCGAATCAGTGCGGCTGCGACCTCAAAGGTTTCGGCGCCCGTTCCCTGATACTGGAATGAACCGGTATCAGTAGAAATGGCAGCAAAGAGATTGGCAGCAATCTCGGGAGTAATGTCTATACCTGTCTTGAGAAATCCCTCGGCCAAAATCTGACCGGTGGCAGGACGGCTTGGGTCGATGAGATTGAGATCGCCGTAGCCGTCATTACTCTGATGATGATCGATGCAAATCCAAAGCGGTGCACTGCCACTGGAAGCAACCGCATCAAGCACGCTGCCCAGTCGATTCTTAACGGAGGTGTCGAGAGCAACGACGGCATCGAAGGGATAAGCGGTGGCCGAGGGTCTGGTCACAATCCCTGAGGATGGAAGGAAGGCGAATTTCTCAAGCATTCCATCCTCATTCCAGGCCGTCACATCGTGCCCCTCATTACGCAGCCAGAGGGCCACTGCTATCGTCGATCCCAAGGCGTCGGCATCCGGACGGAGATGACTGGCCACCAGTATTCGGCGCAACCCACTCAACGCATCTCGAATATCTGAAAAGGATACGATTCTCTTCACTCCTTATCTCCATCTTGCTCATTTTCATCGAGAGGGAGTGTCTGCTCTATCTCATCGAGAAGACTCAGCACACGCGTCCCGCGTTCTATCGATTCGTCGAGTTGAAAGTGAAGATGCGGGGTATATTTGATGATGACACGGCGGGAAAGTTCGCGCTGAAGATGCTGTCTCTGTTCCTGGAGGGTTTTAAGCGCCTGCTCTTTCTGCCACGCGGTTCCGATCGCGCTGATGAAGACATGGGCGTTCTTCAGATCAGGGGTTATGTCAACGGCGCGAACGGAGACGAGGGGGGCCTCAAACTTGATGTCACGTCCTATAATCACACCAAGTTCCCTCTTGATAAGTTCGCAGACTCGAAGAAGCCGGAGTTTCATAATGATGGGAGCTTCAGGGGAGTTCTGAAGCGGTATTTAAAATTAAGGTTACAAGGTCTGGGCGACCTTTTCGAGCGTGTAACACTCGATAATGTCACCTACCTCGTATTCCGAGAAATCTCCTAGGCGTATGCCGCACTCGAGACCCGCGCGAACTTCCTTCACATCTTCGGTAAAACGGCGGAGCGTTGAGAGACCACCGTCGTAAACAGCCTGTCGGCGGCGTAGCACACGGGCACGGGCTGTGCGCAAAATGCGCCCATCGGTGACGAGGCTTCCGGCGACCATACCCTTGCTGAGGTTGAAGAGTTGCTTCACCTCAGCATGACCGATGACTGCCTCCCGAACTTCGGGGTCTAGCAAACCTGTCATGGCGTCACGCATTTGATCCGCCAGTTCATAAATGATGCTGAATAGCTTGATCTGGACGCCCTCCTTACGAGCGGCAGTATTGGCGCTGTTCTCCACTTTGACACCAAAGCCGATGATGATGGCATCCGAAGCACTGCAGAGAAGGACATCACTTTCTGAAATCGGGCCTACAGCGGCATGAATCACCTTAAGATCGATTTTCTCCTGAGGGATATCAGCCAGCATTCCTGTTATTGCTTCCAGAGATCCCTGCATATCTGCCTTGAGAACGATCTGAAGCGTCTTTTTCTGATCAGCTTCAAGATTCGCAAAAAGATTCTCTAAAGTGGCGCGTTTCGGAGCAGCCAATTTCTCGCTCCTCTGTGCATCCACGCGCTCTTCACTGAGTTGGCGGGCGGAGCGCTCATTCTCCATGACGACAAGTTCATCGCCGGCATTAGGAAGTCCACTGAGTCCCAGC
Source organism: Spartobacteria bacterium (assembly GCA_003136515.1). The sequence goes on along the minus strand of PLEU01000083.1, from coordinate 11,955 downwards.
ACCTTGGCTGGCATGGCCGGACCAGCTGATTTGAAAGGATCGCCCTCCTCATTGATAAGCTGTTTTACTTTTCCCCAGTAGTTCCCGCAGATAAAGGCATCACCAACGCGCAGAGTCCCGGTGTTGACGATAACAGTAGCTGTCGGACCGCGTCCCGCCTCAACCTGGGCCTCAATTACGCTGGCACGGGCAGGTTGTTCCGGATTGGCCTTGAGTTCCAGCACCTCAGCTTGGAGAGACATCATTTCAAGTAGGTTGTCGATCCCCTTGCCGGTCGTAGCAGAAACCTCACAGACGACCGTGTCGCCTCCCCACTCCTCCGCTGCAAGCCCCTTATCCTGAAGTTGCTGCTTCACCCTGTCGGGATTGGCTGATTTCAGGTCACACTTGTTAATCGCTACCATGATCGTGACTTTGGCCGCCTGGGCATGGCTTAGAGCCTCCAGGGTTTGGGGCATGAGACCATCGTCGGCAGCAACAACTAGAACTACGATGTCAGTGACATTGGCGCCCCGTGCACGCATTGCGGAAAACGCGGCATGCCCCGGTGTGTCAATAAAGGTGATCGGGTTTCCCTTCCATTCAATGGAGTAAGCACCGATGCGTTGGGTAATGCCTCCAGCCTCACCGGAAGCCACCTTCGTGCGGCGGATCGCATCCAGCAAGGAGGTCTTGCCATGATCAACATGGCCCATGAATGTGATGATGGGACCCCGGAACTTCTTTTTCTCGGGTTTCTCCTCAACCGGTTTTGGCGGCTCGATTATCGCCTTTTCCTCTCTGTGCACACCTGCACCGGCCACACGCTTCTCACGCTCAAAGATGAAGCCGTACATATCGCAGAGTTTTGAAGCGATCTCGGGTTCCACCGACTGATTGATATTGGCAAAAATCCCCATTTTCATGAGGGCTTGGATAATCTTGAACCCCGCAACCTCCATCTGGGAGGCAAGCTCCTTGATCTGAATAGGGGGCTTGATGTGGATGATCTTACGAGAATCAATTTCTTCGCTTGGAGCGTCGGTCTCGGAAGAATTTGCTACCTCTTCCGAAGCGATATCCGCTTCAGGTACAGCGGCAGAGAGGATTTCCGCCGACTCACCAATTCGAGGAAGTGCCTTTCCTGTGGAAGCTACTCGCTTCTTTGGAGAGGGTTCATCAATGAGGGAAAGGGTCGGAAGCTCGGTCGTTTTCAACGCCTGCTTCTGAGGTTCAGAGGTTTCAATGCCTGCGGCGGGAAAATCTTTTTTTTCCTGCCCCGCTGCCGAAGTATTCGCAGATTCCTTAGCACCTCCCCTGCTACCAGAAGGGCGTGAAGAAGAACGTCCGCCAGTCCTGGAAGCTGAGCCGGTCGAGGGCTTGGAGTTCTTGGAACCTGCCCCTTTCGGAGTCGTAGATTTGGAGTGAGAGACTTTGGTGGCCATTATGATAAATTATTTGTTTGCGGCGTACACTCTGGAGTTACTCCCGAGGTTAAGTACGCCGTTACAAGGCCGCCGGCACTCCTTTTTCAGTAGCGTGACTCCTTGCCGCGGCGAGAATTGCTTCCGCCTTCTCCAGGCCACACCCAATGACGCCGTCAATATCGGAAGCCTGAGCGGTGAGAATGGCGGGGATATCGTTCATACCGCTGGCTGCAAGTGTCTTGGACTCCTCTTCACTGATGCCAAGAGCCTCGGCGAGTTGATGGGCAGCCCCACCCATTTGCTGTTCAAATGCCTGGGCTGCCGAGCGATCCTCCTGGATATCAATCTCCCAACCGGTGAGGCGAGAGGTCAGGCGGGCATTCTGGCCACGTTTGCCAATGGCAAGTGCAAGATCTTCCTTCTCCACGGCAATACGAAGTGTGTGAGTGGACTCGTTAAGTTCAATACTACGGATACGGGCTGGTTTGAGCGCCTCACGGGCAAAATCCTTAGGATCCTCATACCAGCGAATGATATCGACCTTTTCGTTGTTGAGTTCACGGACGATATTCTTGACGCGGGCACCGCGCATGCCGACACAGGCGCCGACAGGATCGACTTTTTCGTTCGAGCTATGCACGGCCACCTTTGTGCGAAAGCCGGCTTCCCGCGCAATGGAACGGAGTTCGACGGTGCGATCTGCGATTTCGCTCACTTCGATTTCAAAGAGTCGTCGGATGAAATTCGGATGACTGCGGGAAAGGATGATCTCGGGTCCACGGGGGCCGTTCTCGACGGCGACAACATACGCTCGAATTCTGTCTCCTATGGAATATTCCTCGGTACTGACACGTTCACGGGAAGGCATAATCCCTTCAAATTTTCCAAGATCCAGCACCACGTCACTTCGATCAAATCTACGGACGGTGCCGCTGACGATCTCCCCAGCCCTATCTTTAAACTCCTCATAGATCATCTCTTTCTCAATTTGGCGGATGCGCTGGGCAATAGCCTGACGGGCTGTCTGCGCCGCGATACGGCCGAAGTCCCTTGGTGTCACCTCGATTTCAATCGGATCGCCGATCTTGGCTTCTGGGTTGATTTGAAGCGCCTTGGATAGGGAAATTTCCTCCTGGGGATTGGAAACTGTTTCGACCACTACAGGTTTTGCGAAGGCGCGGATCGCCCCACTCTTGGGATTGATGTCGATGCGCACTTCTCTCGAACAAGAAAAACTCTTCTTGGATGCGGCAACAAGGGCTGACGAAATCGCCTCGATCAGCGTTTCGCGTTTGATACCTTTTTCACGCTCNNAATCTGGAAGGGTTCCAAGACGGTGTGTCGGGGGTTTGAGATTATGCCAATAGATCCGGCACTGGTCAACTGAAAGAAGCATGAAACGCCATCCCTCTGTCGGATTCAAAAGTTTTGACCTCGGAAGCGGTGCCTTCCATAGTTCCGCCCCACGAACCAACCCCCGCACTCGATAATTCTGAATCTGTGACCACGGCCTTCTCTAACACCCCCCCAGAAAAGCAAACCAAGCTGGCGTCATGGATCGATTGCGGGCCATCGTTCTGGACGGCACTCTTGCTGGTAACATTCTTGAAAACTCTGGCTGGTTGCAATTTGGGCCTCATCTTTGATGAATGCACCTACTGGAACTGGTCGCTCCATCCCCAGGCCTGCTACTATGACCATCCCCCTCTTACGGCATGGCTGATTGATTCGGGACACGCTCTTTTTGGCCATACCACACTTGCTGTACGCTTCTGGGCCCTGGTTTCCGGGGTCCTTCTTGCTCTGGCGGGACGGTTGCTTGCCAAGGACATGTTCGGCGAGGCAGCAGGGAATCGTGCAGGAATTTTCCTACTTCTAGCACCCATTTTTGCAGGAAATTCTCTCTTAATGACACCCGATACTTATCTGGCGCCAGCATGGGCTTTTGCACTCTTCTTTGCATGGAAAGGAAGTTGCCACAAAGCCAGCATCATATGGTGGCTGGCTGCCGGTGCCGCGATAGGCGTCGGGATGCTGAGCAAATACACGATGGTGCTCTTCTACCCAAGCCTTGCTCTCTTCTGGCTGATTAGTCCGGGCAAACGGGCCCGCATTGCATTGGGTAGCTCAATGGCTGCCATAGTTTCCTTCATCCTCTTTTTTCCAGTCTTCTGGTGGAATCGCTTGCACAACTGGATCTCTTTTGAACGTCAGTTTAATCACGGGTTTCAGAACGAGCACCACTCACTGATAAACTTTCAGAATTTGAGTGATTACACCGCCTTTCTAATCGTGCTTGTATCACCACTGCTCGGCCTTTCTTGCTTCCGCTCTGCAGCAACGAGGCTTTCGGATGAACGATACCGCTATCTGGCCCTCTTTTTCTGGTGTGTCGTTCTCTTTTTCGGACTTTCCGCAGCCAAGGCCCATATCGAGGCCAACTGGCCGATGGCAGCCTTTATTACCGGACTGATTATGGTGGCGGGCGATTGGGAACGCTACTGCAGCATCTGGAGAAAATCGACGATTGCCCTCCTGCTAATTGTTGACATTGCTGCTTTGGGCGCCGCCGCCTGGCTTTCCCTTCCCAAATATTGCCCGCTGGCAGTCACAAACCTCTCTTTCAATCCTTCCTTTATCAAAGGTTTCCCAGGATCGGAAAAGGTTTCCGATGCGACAAGACAGGGGTTCGCGGATTTTCAATCCCGTGTNNGTGTGGAGGAGTTCCTGGGGCCCGCCGAGGTTGCTGATGCAGTAACAAGGGAATTCAGGAACTCAAACGCTGATTTTCTCTGCCTCTCCACGATCCAGTTGACAGGTGTCCTCTCCTTTTATTCACCTGAACTTGAGCCTCTTCTATGGCTTCCAGATCACGGACGGGTTCGCTTGCCTTGGATTAACGATTATTCTTGGGCCGGGAAAAACGCCCTTATCGTGGAGTGGCCGAGGCCGGGGCCATACTATGGCGGACTTTTTTCTTCCCTGACGCCGAAACCAAAAATTGAAGTTCCCCAGATCAGAAGCCCCATCCTGATTTCATTCGGACACTCCTACGACCCGACAAAAGTACAGAATCGTTGAGCGGCGGACCTTAGAGTTAATGGCCATGGATCTTCACGGGGGTCTTCAGCGGATTTTTAGAAATTCAGCAAGGACTGCCATGGGGTCCAAATAAGTGGATTCCTGCGCAAGGTTTTCGTCTACCGAAAGAGTGCTTGAATAAAGCTTCTCAAGTCTACGCACATAGCTTTCCAAACCAAAATTTTCGGTAAGAGACTGATTCATCGAAGAAGTATGTGAAACTGCTAAATCGATGTGTAAGTCAGCGGCTGATACCGGAAAAAATGATTCAGAAAGGCAGCGCTCAAGAACTCTCCGCTGTAGTATGGAAGGTAAATGGCCAAAATCGACTATTTCCTTATATGCATCACCATCCAAAAGGGATACTTCCTCAACGGGGTTGATGCCATAGGCGAGTGCATTCTCAATTTCTGTTTTACGAGTTATGAGAAGGTGTTCCCTTCTTTCCTTCGCCAAAAGACTTACAGGGATTGATGGATAGAGCCAGTCGAAGGAAAGCCCCTTGAGCCGAAAATCAGAGGTCACTTTGGGAAGGTCGCGCCCGACCACAGCTGTGTTGAGAAGCCACGGTTCTAGATAAGCCATTCCAAACCCTTCCCTGATGCTTGTCGTAATGGCAGCGCGTGATCCTGCGATAAAATCCCCCAACGGTCGGCCAAAGCGTGTCACGGAATCAAAGACCACCGGCAGATCATGCCTCTTGGCGAACTCCTCCCAGAGATCATGTTCCGCTCTTGAACTGGGCTCTTCGGGAGCCATTGTGACCACCAACTTCTGTCCAGGTTTCATCACTGAGGACCATAGGAGCACCTCCCCGAGATTTTTTCTGGCTATAGCCCGTGTCGGATAGACTAAGTATTCTTGTGCGCCGATTACAGAGGCCTGAAATGGCGCCTCCATCGGCAATGTCTGCACCGGATTGGGCAAAACTACCGCTCCCGGCTTTAATCCCGCCGCAGCCAGCAATGCTGCATCAGCAGAAGTCAGCACAGCGTAGCGGACTCGGGGATGCATTGGATAAAGAAATTCCCCGAGCGTGACCCCAACCGAGGCAGCCGCTTCTCTCAGCGCACGGTAATTAGTGGGGCGTCCCTGCTCTGCAAAATCATGCAATTGAAATACCATCGCACGTCCTTCATCCGCCCAACGCCCAGCCAGCATCGACAGCGCGGGATTTTTTCCAAGTGTAGGATTGTGTAAATGCCAGATATCGGGAGCCCCTCCGAGCATACTCCTTGCCAACGCGTCGATCTCACGGCCCAACTCGCCAATATCGCTGCAATGCGAAGAGTAATTCAGTCCCAAAACCAGACCAACGCATTGCGGTGCAAGTAATGATTTCTGGTGGGGGAGACTCCCGGCAATGACCGCAACTTCATGCCCAGATTCGAGGAGGGCCTTGACCGCAAGGTCGATAATACGGCTAACCCCGCCCGCTCGAAGGTGATAATGAAGAATCGCGATACGCACGGCAAATGACCGGCTCCTTAACTCAAGTCCAAGGTATTCAGGGGAGGAAGTTCCAATTCCATGTGCCGCTCTATTACTTGCTCATAGACTTCGCCCTTCATCAAAAAGGTACGATATATATCGGGAAGATTCCCCTCGGGGAAAAGTGTCAATGCTTGAGGCGGAAGCCGACGAATAAAAACCTGCAAAATCGCGAACGCCATGCGACCAAGTTCCGCTGTCCCATGGTGACGGTGGATGCGCTCCTCCAGATCGGTCTGTGCGATCACTTCCATTCCAAAACGACTTTCAATTTCAAGCAGATGTGCCATCTCCACGCCATATCCCACCGGAAATGGAAGCTGACGTAGAAGGGAACGCCTGGCTGCATACTCACCGGAAAGCGGCTGGATAATCTGGCTCAGATTTGGTCTGAAGAGCGAAAAGAGAGGCCTGACTAGTATCTCCGTCACCCGCCCGCCTCCCTGAGGCCTGTTGCCAGAACCTTCTTCGGCGGCCTGAGTGGGACGGTCGTAGTATGCCTTCACGAACTGAATCTCGCTATGATATAACAAAGGACCAACCAATCCACAAACAAAGCGGGGATCCATCTGGCGGATATCTCCATCGAGGAAGCAAAGTATATCGGCATCCACGGCATAGGTGGCCTTGTAGAGATTCTCTCCCTTGCCCCTGGCGGCAGCAAGTTTCGGCAAGATTTCCGAAGCAATGATCACTTCGGCTCCTGCTTCCGCTGCCCTGGCGAGTGTGTCATCGGAGGAACCGGAATCCACCACGACAATACGGTCCAGTAATTGCACGCGCTCCATGAGATCGATCCGAAGGACGTTTATGATCTCAGCTATCGTCTCCGCCTCATTGAGTGTGGGAATGACCAGTGAAATCGTGTTTCCGTCTTTTCTTCGTACCAGTTCTCTAGGATCGGAAAATTCACGATGATGGAAAATATGGTTAATTCCAGGGCACATGAAAAAAATGAATGTAAGCACAAAACCGATGCTGCAAGGAAGCAGAAGGAAAATCCTCCGCTTTTCCATAGCAGAATTTTCAAGTTCACTCCTCTCATGACACGTAAGGAAAGGGCTTTGAGTCTGAAACTGGAATTTCCGCGCATTTATCCCAATGCCCGCTGCGAGCTTAATTTCTCCACCCCTCTAGAACTCCTCGTTGCTACCATGCTCTCGGCACAGTGCACCGATGTCAGGGTCAACAAGGTCACTCCCTACCTCTTCGCCCGCTGCCAAACCGCTTCTGATTATGCAAGTATTAAGCAGGAGGAACTCGAAGTATTGATCCACTCCACAGGATTTTTCCGAAATAAGGCCAAGTCAATCAGGGCGATGGGAGCTGTTCTCGTGGATAAACATGGGGGAGCGGTTCCCGGCAGCCTCGAGCATCTGGCAGCCTTGCCAGGTGTAGGGCGCAAGACAGCCAATGTCGTTCTCGGAAATGCTTTTCAAATCAATGAAGGAGTTGTCGTCGACACTCATGTCGGAAGACTTTCTCTACGCATGGGGCTGACCAAATATCATGATCCTGTCAAAGTGGAGCGGGATCTGATGAAACTCTTCCCCCGTAGCTCTTGGAAGGATCTGAGTCACTGGCTTATCTGGCATGGGCGCCGTCGTTGCATGGCCCGCAACCCGGATTGTTCTCAATGCGAATTTCGAGAACTCTGCCCTAGCGCGGATCACCCGAATCGATATCTGAACAATTGAACTCTATTACTGCCTCGGAAAAAACAGCGCTAAGGTCAAGATCACCCCTATCAGATAGAGAAGCCAGCTCTCAGCGATGAAAAAGGGATAGACCATGAGGATTACCCCGAGAACTAACGGGCGCAGTACTACCTGTTTCTTGCCGTAGACAAATGCTGCCAGACCTACGGCTCCAAACAGAATCTGGGCAAAAATACTCGCTGGGGTGAAATTCACTTTTCGAATATCTGTCAAAATTTCAAGATGCGTATTTAGATTTTATAGAACGCATCCAAGGCCGTCCGGATCTTCGCCGCCAACTGATGCACTGCCGGGGGTTTGAGAATGTTTTCGTGATCACAATCTACCCAGTGAATCCGGGGCGGGGTACCGACCCATCTTCCCCATCCGTCGTCGAGCTCATGCCTCGTATGGGCTGGTTCTAGGGGGTGTCCAGCTGGCTTTAGCTCCTGGCTCTCACGGAACAGATCGATTACCATTGGACGCGGGACAACCGGCGAATACTTCAACACTAGCTCAAGATGCCCTTTCATAATCGGACTTGTGATGCTTTCCGCGACCGGTAGTGAATTTCGAATCACCATCGCCTGGTTAAGACGCAGAGNNGAAGTGCCTCCACAAGACGCTTTCCGCTTTTTTTACCATCGGCAGCAAGATTAAGAAACCATCTTGGAGTCCAGCGGAGAAAATGGAGAAAACGGATTGCAGTGTTCACTTTACGAATAGGAGCCTCAGTTCCGATCAGTCCGACAAACGGGGTTTCATTTCCCATGGCAACCCATTGTCGTGCAACCTCGAATGCCAGCCACCCTCCCCATGAATATCCGATCAATGTGGGGGGAGATTTGATATTTAACTCCAAAAGCCGCGAGACGATCTCTGAAGCGGCCTCCTCCATCGAATTGGGCATTTTTTCCAGATCATGAATGACGGGCGAAGTAAATCCGTCAGAGGGCTGATCCGCTCCCAAGGCATTCACTAGATTCAAATAACACCCCAGATCTCCAAAAAGGTCGTAGAGAAAGAATATACGGGGCCTTGCACCTTCCCCGTGGAGGGTAATTAATGGTGCGAATTTTACTGTCAGGTCCCCCTTTGCAAAGCTGGTCAATCCCTCCAGTGTCGGATTTTGCAAGAATGTCGTAAGGGAAAGTCGTCTGTCAGTAATGCGTTCGAAGCCGATAAGCAAGCGGGCGGCAGTGAGAGAATCACCCCCAAGATTGAAAAAATTCGCCTCTTTATCTGACTCGGCGGCATTGGGCAGCATTTCAGTCCACAGATTGGAAATCTCCTGTTCATGACCTTGTAAGGCTGGGATGGAGCCGGATTGATACTTTCTGATGACCGCCGCATCTAGGGCAACTCGATCCACCTTCCCTTGGGAGGTCACCGGGAAGCGATCATGATACATCATTACCTCAGGCACGGCTGCGATCGGAAGATTATCCAGGGAAAGTTTTCTGAGTTCTTCCCTCAGGGCCGGAGATGTCTGAAACGGTACGATGTGTGCGGCTATTCCCGTGACGGCTCCCTGATCCAGCAGCGGTCGGCAACAAACCTGTCGAACCGAGGGATGACACATTAATACATGTTCGACCTCACCCAATTCAAAGCGATGACCGTATATCTGCACCTGCTCATCTTTTCTACCGACAAAATGGAGCTCTTTGTCCAAGCCCCAATAGCCCCAATCGCCCGTACGATACATCCTAGCATCGGGACTCTTGGCGAACGGATCGCGAAGGAACATCTTGTTCGTCAGTACCGGTTGATTCCAGTAACCGCGGGCAACTTGTTCCCCGCCGAGATAAAGCTCCCCTTCCACTCCGGGAGCAACTTGTTGGAGATTTTCATCCAGAACATAGGCTCTTACATTGCCGATGGGACGGCCTATTGCAGGAAAGTTATCACCACCTTCGGGAGTAACCACAGACCAAGTGCTAAATACTGTGTTTTCAGTGGGCCCGTAGCCATTGATCAGGGTGAATGAGATCTGCTTGGGGGGTCTGACACGGAGAATATCTCCACCAGTAATAAGAAACCTGATGGAGGTCTCCGTGGGCCATGATCGTGAAAACATCAATTCGACTAGGGCTGTTGGCACAAAGGAAATAGTAATTCGTTCCTCGGCGAGCCATGAGATGAGACCATCCAAATGGGAAATCAGGGATGCGGCAGGAATGACCACCGTAGCACCGGCGCAAAGTGCCGGCCAAAGATCTCCGATGGAACCGTCGAAGGAGACATTCGCAACCATGGACACCCTGTCCAGTCCAGACAACCCCAAGCTGTACTGATACCATTGCGCCAGATTACTCAGGGAATGATGCTCAATCTCCACCCCCTTGGGTGACCCTGTGGACCCCGAGGTATAGATCACATATGCTCTTCTTCTGAGATCAGGAACGAAAGGAACTTCGTTTTCAGTTTCGTTCGCAAAATCACAATCATCACCGCCGAGAATCAACGCTCTTTCCACAAATTCGGCGGATCGATCGCATTGTTCTTTGCCACCAATCACAAAACNNTCAACCAATCACAAAACGGGCACGACTGTCGGCGAGAAGGAGTGCAAGACGCCGGAGCGGACAATGGATATCTAGAGGAAGATAAGAGCCTCCTGCCTTTAGGACACCTACACAAGCGATGACAAAGTTACAGGAGCGATCCATCAACAACACCACCAATTCCTCAACGCGAAGCCCCTCCTTCACCAAGCGGACAGCAACTCGGTTCGAAAGACGATCCAATTCGGCATAGCTGAGAAAGCAACTAGGATCCTTGACGGCGATCGCATCGGGTGTCGCCTTTACCCTTTCAGCAAAAAAATCAATGACGGTTTTATTCTGTTGGAACGGGACGTCAGTATCATTCCATTCACTCGATGGAACTTCACCCAACCTGGGCGGATCGGTAAGATTCTCAGGCCATTTGGGAGTCAACACGAGAAATGGTTAGGCTCTAAAAGATCACGCTCAAGAATAAAACAGTCTTAATCCAATGTCGTTGTTGGCTTTCTCGCAACTGAATTAATTTGCAAGCATCCTAGTTGTTGGAATTTTTTATTCAAATTTAAAAGAAAATAAGTCCCCCATGTGTCCCAATACCTCTGTCGGCTGAGGTGTTTTTTACAAACATGAATCGCAGCATCGAGGTGTGCCTTCCCTAAGTAACACAAACCCAACTACTCCTCGCGTCTACTTAATTTAGTCAGAACGCTCAAATCCTCCAGAGTCGAGGTATCCCCTGTCAGCGACTGACCTCCAACCACCTGCTTGAGAAGGCGGCGCATTATTTTACCGCTCCGGGTCTTGGGGAGCATTTCGGCGAAACGGATTTCATCCGGCTTGGCAATCGGGCCGATCGACTGACCGACATGATTACGGATTTTGGCTTTGAGCCCCTCACTTGGTTGATGACCTGAGCGTAGAGTCACAAAGGCGACGATTCCCTGTCCTTTGATTTCATCGGGACGGCCCACGACGGCAGCCTCGGCCACTGCGGGATGGCTGACTAGAGCACTTTCCACCTCGGCTGTACCCAGGCGGTGTCCAGCCACGTTGAGGACGTCGTCTATGCGTCCGACGATCCAAAAGTTGCCTTGTCTGTCGCGGCGGGCCCCGTCACCGGTAAAGTAAGCTCCATCGATTTCGCTCCAGTATTGTTTTTTATAGCGGCGCCTGTCCCCCCAGACTCCACGGAGCATGGATGGCCACGGCTTGCGAATGACCAATTTTCCTCCTTCACCGTGGAGGACTTCCTTCCCGGCATCATCAACAATGGCTGCATCAATGCCAAAAAAGGGTAGCGTTGCCGTTCCAGGCTTGCAGGGTGTGGCTCCCGGCAGTGGCGTGATCATGTGTGCGCCCGTTTCCGTCTGCCACCAAGTATCGACAATCGGGCATCGCTCGTGACCGACATGCTTGTGAAACCAGATCCAAGCTTCAGGATTAATTGGTTCACCAACCGTTCCTAGAAGGCGGAGTGAGGAAAGATCGTGTGCCCTAGGGTAATCATCCCCCCATTTCATGAAANNCTGTGGGCGCAGTGTAAAAAATCGTGACGCCGTAGTCTGCGATCAACTTCCAAAAACGATCGGGTTCAGGCCAGTTTGGAGCCCCTTCGTACATCAGGCAGGTGGCGCCATTGGAAAGCGGCCCGTAAACAAGATAACTATGCCCTGTAATCCAGCCGATATCAGCGGTGCACCAATACACATCCTCTTCTCGCAGGTCGAATACGTACTTGGTTGTTGTGTAGGTTCCGACGAGGTACCCGCC
>PLEU01000047.1 GCA_003136515.1 Spartobacteria bacterium | reverse complement strand
CCGCAATCTCCGGCCTGCAAATCGCGACAGGTAACCCGGGAAATCCCGCACCTGAACCAAAATCGAGAAGCGACTCAATTCCTCTTGGAAGCGCACGCGCGCAAAGGATCGACTCGACAAAGTGGCGACGCAAGATCGACTTTTCCTCCCTCAACGAAGTCAAGTTCATCCCTCTATTCCAACGCATCAAGAGCTGCAGATACCTTTCAAATCGTGAAGCTAAATCGGCTTCAAGCGGCGCTCCTCCAACCTCAGCCAGCAGCTGATTCAGCCGTTCTGCCACTGCATTCATGCGGTCCCTCCCCCAGGATCGAAAATCCTTCGCGAAACCTTCCCCTCCACTCTCCCATGACTTGCACTTTTCGGAGTCTTGTCCGAATCTGGACATACAAATCCAAAAATGAACACTTTGGTACTCCTCTCCCTACCCTAAACAGAACTTAATTTATTTCCTTTCAACAACTTACTCTAGACTTGAGAGCCGTGCAACCTGGCCTCAGAATTGCTGTCCGCAATCCTATCGAAGAGGAGGTAAGCTATGTCACATTTTGAACGGATTCGCGATCTCGTCACTGGCCCGCTCAGTACCGAAATCATGAGACAGCGTATGGCAGCAGGCTGGCAGTTGGTATCCATGGAATGGCGGCGTGAGTTGCCGGACTCTGAGAGGCCCAGCGATGGCGCATTCTCTGAGGATATCCCCTATGGCCTGCGCATCTCCGAGGACTGCTCCCGGCTCGAAATTCACCCCACAGAAAATAGGGCCCTGATGCTCATGATGGATATGCTCGGTCAGGACTTCTCCTATTCAAGCATAGTCAGCGACCTGAACGAAAAAGGCTTCCGGATGCGCAATGGAAAGCCGTGGAACCGCGTGGCTGTATTCAATATGATGCCCCGCTTGATCGAGGTTGGTCCTCGGCTCTTCTCCAGTGAGGAGTGGAAGAGCAGATAGCCCGGACATCAAATGCATCAACTCCCCGGCCCGCAACTGCCCTATGACCCTCCGCCTCGGCTGGGACGTCCGATCATCACAGGCTCAAGCGCGCGGCGCTAGCTCTCCCACCCGGCGCGCAGGCCCTGCCTCCGATGCTTGCGCGAATGCCGAGAAGATCGCGCGCGAAAATCCGCTGGTAACGTAAGTGCGCTCTGGATGCCATTGAACGGCAAGCACAAAATGATCTGACGAAGCCCACTCTACGGCTTCAATAACCCCATCGTTGGGAGAGACCGCCGATACAATCAGGTTGTCTCCAGGGACACGAATCGCCTGGTGGTGACTGGAGTTCACCTCTGGCGGCATGGCCTCATCTCCCGGAGCTACCCCTCCAAAGATGGCTTGGAGTCTCGTCCCTGATTTCAGCGCGACAGCGTGCGCATGAACCACCTGCCGGCCAGGGGTATGATCCACGTCGGTTCCCACCTCAAATGGGATGTCTTGAATGAGCGATCCGCCGCACCAAACGTTCAGGGACTGGGACCCATAACAAATCCAAAGGATCGGCTTGCGAAGCTTGAATGCGTCTTCGAGCAATCGTTGATCCATTGTGGCGCGCGGCCCGTCCGGCTCTGCACTGCGAGGATTCGGCGCTTCGCGATACGTCAGCGGGTCAATATCCGCACCACTTCCCGGCAGCAAAATGCCTTGCACCGCCGACAGCAGCTTGGCCACACGCTCCTTTGACTCGTGCAAAGGAATGACAATTGGAGTGAGGCCGCTTGCATGAAGAGCCGACAGGTATTGCGGCAATGAACGCTGATTGTATGCCGGGTCGAAGGATGTCGGCTCCGGTATCGCTATGCGGGTGGACATGAATCCCCTCATTTGAATTTTAGACCATTCTCAGCATCCGACAGCTGTTGATAAAGAACAGATAAAATATAGATCTATTCCAGTACCAATAACAGTCTTCTATGGAAAAGTGGAAATCGATAGAAAACCTTATAGAGAGCAGCGTTAATGGAGGCCTTGTTTTGGAAATCTGGGCTGTGGAATTGAGCGGAAGTGGAAAGGCGCAAAAAGGGGGGAGTATAGGNNATAGGTACCGTAGTTCCCACTCTTTGCACAAGGAGCGTGAAACAGCTTGTGGATTCTCGGGTCTCCAGTGCGGAAAGTCCGGTTTCGCGCTGTAGTGATGCGGTTTCCGCATCAACTTGATTTGCAGAAGTATCCGGATGTCCAAAAATTGCACAGACGCAGGAGAGCGCGTGGAAAATCAGGTCACGGGTTCGTCGTGTGGCTCCCGATCGCCCACCAGACGGGAAAGGATTCATCGGCGACTTGCGAAGAAGTCTCCGGCACGTTTGACACATGCTGGAAGTGAAGCAGATGCGCAAGGCCGGGGCCGAATTCCGATGCCACGTTCAGGGCAGCGAAGACTCCGAGGTTGATCGACGCCCTTTGATCGGCGTGCGTAATGTCGTTGAATCCGTTTGGCTGATAGGCCATCGTTACGAAGCCAGCCGCCAGGGAGCCTGCAATGTTGCTGAGAGCCAAGGTGCGGCGACCTGAATCGGCGCGGTCGACGAGGGTGAAGACGACAGCGTGGAACAGACGCTTGAAGGGGTTTGGGCCA
>PLEU01000131.1 GCA_003136515.1 Spartobacteria bacterium | reverse complement strand
TCTCCCTCCTCACTGGAAGCGTTGCGTGCCGAGGGGAAGCCAGTTCTGGTAGATTTTACCGCCGCTTGGTGCCTGACCTGCCAGTACAACGAGCGCACGGCAATCAATGTTCCCTCCGTGAGAAAGTTCATCTCGGAAAATGGCGTTACTGCCATGAAGGGGGACTGGACGAACTCCGATCCGGAGATCACGGCAGCATTGAAATCGTTCGGNNCGTGTCGGGGTGCCCCTTGCCGTATACTACCCTCGAGGTAAGGAGAGTGATCCGGTAGTGCTACCAGATCTTTTGACCGAAAGCATCCTGCTCCGTGTCCTCGAGAAATTGTGAGTTAAGGGGACGGAATGCTTTTCACCTCCGCTTCTCTCAGATAAACGGGGCTGCAACCGCATGAACTTCAAGACNNCTCCGACTAGACGAACTCAACCAGAATACCCCGATCACTAAGGAGGTGTATGTGAGTGAGTTGAAAAAGTATCAGTTTGGCTTACTGGGGCTTCAACTCCGTCTCAAGGAGAGTAAGCGTTCGGTGATCATCGTGATTGAAGGACCTGATGCCGCTGGTAAAGGCGGGGCAATTAAGCGAACACTGGAGCGCCTCGATCCCAGACTCATCAGGGTGTATTCCACACAGAAGCCGACATCTGAGGAATACAGTCATCATTATCTTTGGCGCTTCTGGAACCGACTNNCCGTCGTATGGCGAAATAGCCGTCTTCGACCGCTCGTGGTATGGACGCGTCCTAGTGGAGCGAGTCGAGGGATTTGCCACCGAGAAGGAGTGGAAGAGAGCTTATGGGGAAATCAATGAACTGGAGCGAGCGCTAGCCGATGACGGAGCCATCATCATCAAACTTTTCCTTCAGGTCTCCAAAGACGAGCAACTCAAGCGATTCAAACAGCGCGAGGCTGATCCNNGATCCCTACAAGCATTGGAAAATCAACGATGAGGATTGGCGCAATCGCAAAAAATGGAAGGAACACATCGAGGCAGCTGAGGAGATGTTTGTGAGAACATCCACGAAAATTGCTCCTTGGACGGTGATTCCCGGCGATTTCAAATGGTACGCCCGCGTGCAGTTCGCTAAGTCCATCTATGAGCGTATAGCTTCGCAGTTTCCCGATCCGAAGAAATAGGGGGAAGTTGCATAAGACTTTAAGCTTTGGAAAAGTTGGTCTTCCAACCAGAAAATTCAAAGGTGCCCATGCAGTATTAGCCGGTTATTATAGAGCTTGAAGAACGTCGGAAATGTTCAGGAATTCGGAATTCCTCCTATAAACAGAGAAACCTTGGTGACCTTGATGTCATCTTTCGCCGTAGTTCGCGCGATGCTATTTGGCAACTGTTGGCCGTAATCCATTGTTACCGCGATGGGGTTATATTTGATTGGAGAGAAGCTCTCGAAACCTGCCGGTTTCCTGTATTCCTAGTCATAAAAAATGATGAAATTTATATCCAAATGCTTAGTTCCTACAAGGATGCTGATGAGATCAGAATTCAGAAAAAAGGGTGCTACTGGCAGGAATGAGAATGGGTTACTTTTTACATGAAATGCGGAAATAAATATGTTCGTTTACCCGTCAATTTTTCTTTCCTAGATATAGATAGCCGGAGTGATTGTGTTCGAAATTAAGTATGTTCCGATTTCGATTATCTCATTTTTGCCAAGTGCAAGAACATCCCCTGGAATCCATTAATGGTTTTTTGCAGGAAGATGGTGTTGCTTTCCAAACCAACCGCTCCAAATAGATCGAATTGATTCCAGCCTCCCGAGGTGCTGTGAGGCAAGAGTTTCTGATCCGCCTCTTATCAGGATCGCTGATCATCTGAAATCCGCAAAATCCCGTTTTGAATACGAAAGGATTTACCCTGCAAATTTTGGGGTACTTCAAGGAAGAAGCTATCACTATAGCGAGTCAAGGTAGACTTTCCTCCCATCCTCTTCGCCGAATCGATATCAATGATCTGGGCCTGACAGAAATGCGACAAAAAGCATCGTTTCAGCAAAGAGAAAATGCATTGAGAATTTCATTGTCCTTCAGTCGTTAGAAAGCAGGAACGTCTCTCTCCTCAAGAGTTTAGCATGCTTCACCTATTTACTTCCGTGAGATTGCGTTCAGATCAATCACAGACCATCATCTGTCACCGCCCCATGGGAGGCGTCGGTGACATGGGAGGCATATTTTGCAAGGACGCCTCGGCGGTAACGGGGAGCGGGTTGTTTCCATGCGTTCCTGCGTCTGGCCATCTCTCCGTCAGTGATGTCCAAGGAGAGAGTCCGTTTCCTTGCATCGATCGTGATCTTGTCGCCGTTCTTAATTAGAGCGATGGGGCCGCCGACAAAGGCTTCCGGGGTGATGTGACCGACCACGAAGCCGTGGGTGCCTCCCGAGAAGCGGCCGTCGGTGATGAGGGCGACATCTTTGCCGAGTCCTCGGCCCATGACAGCGCTGGTCGGCGAGAGCATCTCCCTCATTCCGGGACCGCCCTTGGGACCTTCATAGCGGATGACAATGACATCTCCTTTTTTGATGGTGCCGGCTAGGATACTCTTAAGGGCCTTCTCTTCGGATTCAAAGACGCGAGCATTCCCTTCAAAACGGAGGCCTTCCTTGCCAGAGATTTTTGCAACCGCTCCGCCGGTGGCGATATTCCCCCTTAGCATCACGAGATGACTCTCGGTTTTGATCGGGTCAGAGACAGGTTTAATGATCTGCTGGTCTTTGGGATAGGGTTTGAAGGGGGCAAGATTCTGCTTGAGAGTTTTTCCGGTTACGGTGATGCAGTCGCCATGCAGGAGTCCCTCGGCGAGGAGCATTTTCATCATCGGCACGATGCCTCCTATCTCGACGAGTTGGGAGACAAGGTATTTACCGCTCGGTTTGAGGTCGGCCAGGACGGGGACGTGCTTACCGATGCGGGTGAAATCTTCTAGTGTAAGCTTTAATCCTGCTGCATGGGCGATGGCGATGAGGTGGAGTACGGCATTGGTGGAGCCTCCCAGTGCGATGGTGACAGTGATGGCGTTTTCAAAAGCCTCACGAGTCATGATGTCGAGAGGGCGGATGCCTTTTTTGATTAGGTTCAGCACGGCCGCTCCGGCGTCGCGGCAATCCTGTACCTTGTGACTGGAGATGGCGGCCTGTGCTGAGCTGTTCGGAAGACTCATCCCCATTGCCTCAATGGCGGAGGCCATCGTATTGGCCGTATACATACCTCCGCAGGAACCCGGGCCGGGGATGGCGCAGGCCTCAATCTCACTGCGCTCTCTGGAAGAGATGACGCCTGCTGCTTCCTGACCTACAGCCTCAAAAACGGAGACGACATCGACGAGTTTCCCATTCAGGCATCCGGGAAGGATGGTGCCGCCGTAGACAAAAACAGCGGGACGGTTCAAGCGTGCGATGGCCATGAGGCATGCAGGCATGTTTTTGTCACACCCTCCGATGGCCACTAGGCCGTCAAAACCTTGGCATCCGGTCACAGTCTCGATCGAATCGGCGATGACTTCGCGCGAGACCAGCGAGGATTTCATGCCCTGATGGCCCATGGCGATGCCGTCGGTGACGGTGATGGTGCAGAATTCGCGCGGCGTGCCGCCGGATTCCTTCACGCCGCGCTTCGCCGATTGCGCCTGGCGCATCAGCGCGATGTTGCAGGGCGCNNAAAATAATCGCCTTGCCGCCGGCCTTGTCGATCCCCATGGCGGATTCACGCGCCAAGGAATCAATGTGCATGTTACACGGAGTCACCATGCTCCAGGTTGAGGCGACGCCGACGAGTGATTTTTTGAAATCCTTGTTACTGAACCCCACTGGATAGAGCATAGCTCTGCTCGCGGCACGACTCGGCCCATCGAGCATTAACGATGAGTGGGCGCGGTGAAGGGATTTGCCTGTGGAGGAAGAGGAGGATTTGCGGGAATTCATTGTTTTAGGCTAGCAAAGATCACCATCCAGACAAGGATGCCGGATGATTTCTACTCAATCAGGGATTCGTGTTTACTGGCGAAGGATTATCAGGCAACGAGGGCAGGGTGCTGGATGATTCGTTTCCCTGCATCAGATGGTCCATGACGTCACGAATCAGCTTGCGTTCGGCTTCCGTAAGTTCGGGAGCGAGATACGCCTCCTGAAGGGTGCGTAGCGCTTCTCCCCGATCCCCTTTTTTTGCAAGCGCCTGTCCGAGATAGGTGAGGCTAGCTCCTACCGGTTGATGATCCCTTTTTGCAACAGTCACAAGTAGGCTGAGAGCGTCTATTTCTTCCTGCTGGGCATGGGCTGCATTGGCAGTGCGCGCCAAAAGGAAGAGAGTCGTCTCGTTCTCACCGTTGCGATTGATGAGTTTGTGGGCCTGCTCTAAGGCTTCATCGGCATGCCCGTTCTCTAGGAGTGCCCGGATAAGGATCTCCCGGGCGGCTAGGTTTGAGTGATCTTTGTCTAGTGATTTCATTGAGAGTGTCTGAGCATCCTCCCAACGGCCTCGTGACGCCGCTATTGAGGCCTGAGTGCTGAGCAGAAGCGAGGGGAAGCGGTGTGTCTCAGAGGCAAATCCAAGAAGATTCTCCGCATCAGAGTCGCGATCGATGGCGGCAAGATTGTCTGCAGTCAGAATGAGGAAGAGCGTTCGATCTTCGGCTTGTGGCCAGTTAATTTGCAGGTCCTTTTCACTCGGCAACTGCCACTCGTTGATATTTTCAAGCCTCGTGTCGAAGCGGTAACCCCATGGGGAGACATCTGAAAGAATCCAAAGAGGTGAGTCGAGAAGCGATCTGACAAGGGAATGTGTGCTTGTACCTGGAGCGATCAGGACACTTCCGTAGTGGTGTTCACGGTTAAGTCTCCAAAAGACTGATTTATCCGTGGATCCCTGTGTAGATTCTGAGAGAGTGGGAAAAAGAGGTCTCTGTTTGGTGACAAAAGGGAGAAATTCAGGCGAAATAAAGACGGGAGCCCCTGACTTTACAAGTTCCTGAAGCAGAATTGCCGGCGAAGCCAGCCGCGCATCGCGCGGCTTGTGATGACCACCACTCAGCACAATGACACTCAGGGTAACAATCAATGCTACAACAATCGCGGCGACAGTAATAAGAAAAGGCTTTTTGACGAAAAACACAGAGTTACAATAATGCCCGGTTTTTTAATTCCGGAAAAGATTCAAACTTTAGGGAACCATTAATTAATTCTGCCCTCAACTTGCGATCGGGCTCCGACGTGGTATAAATGTTTGATGAGACTCCCTGTGCTTCTCTTTGTAGCAATGAATATATTTTCGATCTTAGCCCACGCGGATCCTCTCGCCATCGGCACTGCTTCACCCCAGATCACTGCCATTGATCAGAATGGCCAGACCGTTGTGTTTGGCGATGTTTATAAGAAGGGAATTACCCTCGTGTATTTCTACCCGAAGGCCGAGACACCAGGATGCACCGCCGAAGCCTGTTCTCTGCGGGATGCCTATGAGTCGCTGCATGCCAAGGGGCTTCAGATTATCGGGGTGAGCAAGGATACGGTGGCGGCACAGAAAAAATTTCAGGAGAATAGAAAGCTTCCATTTACCCTGATTGCCGACCCTGAAGGAAAGGTGGCCGAGGCCTTCCACGTACCGCTCATTCCAGTGATCGGGGTGACCCAGAGACAGTCCTTTATCATCAAGGATGGTTCGCTCGCTTGGTCTTCACTGAGTGCTCAAACAAGTGGTGCTGCACAGGAAGTGCAAAATGCCCTCGACACACTGCAAAAGCAGTAGCATTTTCTTCACCCATCTCAATCCCTTGGAATACGTTCTCTGGGGTTGGTGCTACCGGGTTGGTAGCTCAATGGTAGAGCAGTACCCTTTTAAGGTATTGGTTCTGGGTTCGAGTCCCAGCCAACCCACTCCCCTCAATACAGTGTAGAAGTGGTGATCTGTAGTGTCTAGATTTGGAAGTTGGAAGGCAGATTCCCGCGATTCGCCAGCCCCTCTACAGAACTCGGTGGTGGACTAGTTAGAAATTTTTATCAAGCGGAGGCATATGCCGTCTCCCCAGAGAAACTTGTCTGGGTCTACTTTCTTTCAATCAGTATCAACTCTAATTTTCCGCAAGTTTTTTTTAGAGAAATAGAAATGGTTCATCCGGTCGCTAGTTAAAGTTATGCCCGTAGACTGAAGAACAAAATAGCTTCATCTCAAAACACCGTTTGACATGCAACCATATGGTTGCATATCTTCTCTATCGATGGATGTAATCTTCAAAGCGCTGGCAGATGAAAGCCGGAGAATGCTTCTGGATCAGTTGCATAAGAGCAACGGGCAGACTCTCGGCGAACTTTGTCTTCACTTGAGAATGTCGCGTCAGGCGGTGACAAAGCACTTAGTGATTCTCGAAAGAGCGAACCTAGTCTCCGTCGTCTGGCGAGGACGCGAGAAGATGCATTTCCTCAATCCGGTTCCGCTACATGAAATCAGCGAGCGCTGGATCAGCAAATACGAACGCCATCGCCTTCAAGCGTTGAGCGATCTCAAATCAAAACTCGAACAACCAAAGAAAGGATAATGTTATGGCAAATTCTGAATTCGTTTATGTGACATACATTCGCACGACACCTGAGAAGCTCTGGGAGGTGCTGACAACACCTGAATTCACCCGTCAGTACTGGGGAGGCAATGCGAACATCTCGGACTGGAAACCAGGATCGAAGTGGCAGCATCTGGGAAACTCCGAGGAGGATGTCTATGTGGTGGGTGAAGTTCTGGAGAGCCTGCCGCCGAAGCGGCTGGTGCTGACTTGGGCCGATCCCGATGATCTAACAGACGGTTCCCGGCTGACCTTCGACATCGAGCCTCTCGATGACTTGGTGCGCCTGAGCGTGCTTCATGGTAACTTCAAGGCGGACTCAGTTATGGCAGGCAAGGTCTCCCAAGGCTGGCCGAAGGTGCTATCAAGCCTGAAGTCGTATCTCGAAACCGGTATACCTATCGACTCGCCTTGCAAACATTCCTGATTTGTATAACCTAATTGCTTTCCGGCCTAATTTAATGGCCGGGAAGCCGGGGGGTATGAAGATATTCATGCGGTAGCCGATAAATAATTCCCTATGCACATTGGGCTGACTGACATCTGAATGAAGGGTTTTTTCAGCGGTTCCTCCACAATCTCCCTTCAATATTTCTCGGATTTCGCGTTCGAATGATAATAGCCATTGCTATCTACTGTATCTATATACTATATACAGCATAGCAATAATGTCTTCCAAACCCGCCAAGTTGTTCATCGGCCCAATCTCCCCGGCGATACCGGGGACTCTCTATCAGCAGATCGTTAATGGCCTGAACCGCGAGATCAGCGAGGGACGCCTCAAACCTGGTGATTCACTCCCCTCATTCCGTCAACTTGCGGAAGAGCTGCTTGTCAGCGTAATTACTGTCAAACGTGCCTACGAGGAGCTGGAACGCGCTGGCATCATTTACCGACGCCAAGGTTTGGGAACTTTCGTGGCGGAGCAGGGTGGCGACCGTAGCCGTGAAGGAAAACTGAGCGCCGCGCAGGAAATGTTCCGTAGTGGGGCGCGTGAGGCTGCAGAAGCGGGATTAAGCCCTACACAGATTCTTAAACTCGTCCGTGATGTACTGAAACAATCCCCTGAGTAATTCGGATAACAAAAGAAATCAAAACCATGAACAACGCGATTGAAATCAGAAACCTCATCAAGAACTATTCACGATTCACTCTAGGACCGATCGATCTCAACGTGCCCAAGGGGTCGATCTATGGCCTTATCGGCCCCAATGGCGCAGGCAAAACCACAGCATTGGACCTTATCTTTGGATTGGGACTCAACGATGCTGGTACCATCAAGGTTCTTGGTTTGGATCATCAGCGCCAATCTGTTGAAATCAAACGGCAGGCAGCCTATGTCAGTCCGGAACTGAACTTTAGCCTATGGGGGAAGGTGGGTCGTGCCATCCGCTTTGTACGGGGCTTTTATCCCGACTGGGACGATGCCTACTGCACCCACTTAATGAAGGAATTCCATCTTTCCAGTGGTGACAAGATCGCCACCCTCTCCTTCGGTGCCCGCACCAAGTTGAGTCTGCTCCTTGCTCTCTCTCGGCACCCCAAAGTACTGATTTTGGATGAACCAACTACAGGACTCGATGCCATTTCCAAACAGCAACTCTTTTCCGAACTCCTAAAAGCCGTTGAGGGGGGCGAAAGAACTGTCCTTATCTCATCCCATGGTTTGGGTGATATCGAGCGCTTTACTGATCATATTGGAATCATCAACCGGGGCAAGTTACTGCTGGAAGGACGTACTGACGAGATCGTGGACCGATTCCGGCTTGCGGAATTCTTCACAGAATTTGTTACGACTATTCCACAGCATGAGGGATTCACTCTCCTAGAAAGAGATGGGGAGCGCTGGCGTGCACTCCTCGATTGTCAAAGAGGCACTGCGGAATGGCTCCAGAGTAGAGGAGTGCGTCAACTGACGCTCACTCCGATGACGCTAGAGGATCTCTTTGTGGCACTGGTAAGAGAAAAGGAGCTCGTATGAACCCAGCAAAACTGATCATTCGCGATTATCTTATACGCCGCTGGTGGGTGTGGGTACTGGTTCTCCCCCTGAGTTTATTTTTCATGGGGGTCGCATGCTTGGATCGAGCAAATCAACACCATTCCTATATCCCATTCATCTTCGTTCTTGGCTCTTTGATGCTGATTGTAGATCTGCAAAGAGGTTGTGCACGTGCCTTACTGAGCCTGCCGATCAGCCCAAAGGAACTTGCCCGAATTTGGCGATGGGAGGCGCTGGGACTCCCATTCATCATCAGCACCCTTTTTAATTACCTGGGGTTTCTCATTTATTGCCTCTTCAAAGGTTCATGGGATCTCTTTCCTATATTCACCCTCTACAATCTGGGAAATCTTCTGGTGATCGGAGTCATGTATTTTGTCCTTACAGGCCTACCTGCTGCTCAACAACAAGGAGCAACTCCTCTTGTACATGCAAAGGCAGGCCTATTTGGCTTTCTATGGGGCGGCGGATTTACGGGTATTTATTTTTTTGCCATGTGGGGTAAAGCCAGCTCTCCACTTGGACAGTTACANNTCAGCTCTCCACTTGGACAGTTTTTAATTGCTATCGCGGTTATCCTCTCTGTCTGGGGATGGTTTCGCGCCGATTTGCTTGTGCAAGAACGAGCTGGCTTCCGACTCGCGGTTCAAAAGGGGGGAGAGACCAAAGATGATTCACGCTGTGCAGAAGGAGGCGGAGGACTGCTCTTTCTTATGCAACTCCTCGTCGCCCGGATGATATTAACGGGATTTTTCGTCATGTGTGTATTTGGGGTGATCTTTGGACTAAAGGCGCCCTATTTCGTTTCCCACATGGACTCTCAACTCAGAGAGCAATTTTCCAGCATACTTGTCGGCAACCCTATTTTTTTTCCGATGGTAGGTATGATTATAGCGACACTGTTTCTACCAGTTTGTATGCAGACGCGTTTTTTAAGGACACTTCCCTGCTCCGCAAGTCGGCTGGCGGCCTTCATGATTCTTACCCCTCTGTTCGGTCTGCTCACCATATTCGCCGTAACTGGACTGCTTTTAGCAGCAGCCCTTCATCAGCCGCTCTTATCCGTTCTAGAGGCATTACCTGTATTGCCATGTGCACTCTTGATCTTTTTAGTGCCACTGGTGGTCTGGATCGGCTGGGGAGTCGTATCTTATATTAGTTTTGTAGTATTGATGCTTGGTTCAATCATGGTTGCTGGAATTGGCCAGATCCATCATTGGTTTCAGTTGGCTCCCTCCATAAGCTTGGCTCTCTCGGCGCTGTTAGTAGTAATGGCTTTCCTTCTGAGCAAACTTGCTCTCGAAAGGAGCAGTCGTACATATCGACCCCATACCATCAGCTCCTTCGGTGGTGTTAGCTGGGGAAGCGGAAGATAGTCGATAAGTCAAAATATTCACCCCCAACCAACAACAAAAAATGAAAAAACAAATAGTTCGTATCTCCACGNNCCCCTTTATGTTCTAATGGGCTTTATCTACACTGTTATCGGAATTCCCATGACGATATTTGGAGGTAGGTCCTTGAGAATTGTTGGGATTGTCTACTTACTGATGCCTCTTGTTATGGCAGTGTTGGGATTTGTCTTCTTTGTTATCTTTGGAGCGATCTACAATTTGCTGGCGAAGACACTTGGAGGATTTGAAGTTGACGTCAAAGATGTAGACTAAGGCATCTATTCGAGAAATTAAGTTCGGCCTTTTTGGCAGTAACTAAACTAACCAAATATGTGAAAGTTAGAAAAATTAAAAATCCAAAAACCGAGGCGACTATGTTTTTCTTTTCGGCTTTGTGCTTTTTTGGAGCATCGATGTTTGCTACAAAATCAGGAAATCAGATATGGTTCGCATTTCTATCGATTGGCACACTGTATGTCATACTTGGAACGCATATACTAAAAATGGGAAGCAAGATCGATCAATATTTGTTCCCTAGCCACCGTCAGGAGTATTAGCCATTATTGCAATAGAATGACATGTCCTTCCGAGGTACATATGGAATCACTGGCTCGTATTGAGACTTATCATCACTTTGTCTGCGCTGGCATTTTGCGCTTCTCTTAGGGCCGACATACCTGCATATGCCCCAATGCAAGATTGGGGCGAGAAGAGTTGTGCAACAAATAGAGTTCCCAAAGATGACCATGTCTTTATCGGCCACGGTTTTGTTCCAGCCTGGAGAGATCAGAAGATCGAAGAGGCAACGCACCCTTCTCATATAAAGTAGCCAGCACCAGATCCGTCTCAATACCAATGACGCCTAATCACTGGAGCGGATGCTTGGTGCATTTGTAAGGATCTTCTCGGGGGGGTTACGGGTCGAAAACTGTTCCCATGAACAGAATCGTTCTGGTGTCCTGATCTTCGATGAAGAATAGGAACGGATGGTTTATAATCATGCTAAATGGGGGGATGAGGGGAGCCATGACGCATGAGGCAGTTACTCCGATCGTTGTGACGGCAGCAGCCTCGCTCCCCGTTTCGTTCACTTGGATCTCAGCCTGCTGGTTTACAGAGGAAATATAGAGCGGATAAGTCGTTGAGATGTTCTGGAAGTCAGCAACTCCGGGAGAGCTCGAGAAGGCATTTTTCATTCCCAGAGCTTCCAGTTGGGGAATAAGACTCTCTGAGGTATCAAGATTAAATCTAGGAAGGGAAAGAGAACCTGACTGTTCTGAAAACCCCTCCTGACTAACTTCAGGCCACCCGATGCTGGCTATTGTCTGCAAGATAGACGCGACGCTGGAATTCGTGTCGGGCAGAAAAACATACATGGCCAATTTTCCTCCTTGATATGGGAGTTGTATGGCTTGGTAACCATTGGTCTGAGCGTAAAGAAATGTTCCGGTCTTATTCATCATGGGAACCGTCTCTTGGCCAGTAAGAAGTTGGAAGGGTGACGGCACCGTAAGATTGGTTGAAAACGGGGTTTGCCAGTTTCCCTTGAAATATACTGCATTAGCGAGAAGCAGAGAGGGGGCCGGATTGAAGGGATAGGAGACTACGTTCGTGATCTTCCCCGCGGTCGCTCCGGACGCCCAAGAGTTGATGACAGTGGCCGAGGCAGGATTGTAGAAATTGACTGCCGCCACCTTGGCCCCGAAGAATTGTTGATTGCCGGCTAGAAAAGCGGGTTTTATAGAGAGGCCGTNNGATACCAGAGCGCATTGGCGGTGGTTAAGATAAAATTGGTGCTTTTGCTGTTGATTAGGGCGCTGATTTCTTGGTTTCCCTCGTTGAGCAGGTTTTGAGGTGTGCCGCTAGTGCCCAAGACCTCTTGCATCTGACTACGGGTTGTTCCTTCGGCCCCAGCGCAAACCATTTGCAGAGCTACCGAGGTACTGTAAGGAGAAATGAATATATTGGCACCAAGCTTATTTGTAGCGATCTGCTGCAGCAGATTAATGCCGAAAGCGTTATCAGCCGCAGCCACAAGTTCACTGGCGGGCTCGTTCGTGGTCCCATTCGCAAGGTCAGGATAACCAAGCAGGCACAAAAGGAGTGCCATGGATGCCGCACAACTTCTGACAGCCGCGTGAGTTCTTGTTTTCATGAAATAACGATCACAGAGGAGGATGTTTCGGGCAACCCGTTTTCATTGGTCCCGTCTTCACTACGCAGCTTGGTATTCTCTTGGTCTAGCCGACGATGTTGCTCGTGGAGATTATTGTTCGCTTGCCCGGTCAGTCCTGTTTGAACTTCATGTGACCTTCTTTCTTAATGGGGCCGATGGAGGAGAGAAGCGACGTTGCCTGATCGTATTGTCCGGCCTTCACAGCCGTCTCAATCTGGTTAAAAGCATTGGTGAGTTTGTCGAGTTGCGCGCGGTAGTCTGTCAGAAACTGCTCTTTGTCAGCCGCAGGGATAGTGGCCGTTTTCTTGGGCTCAAGTCCCTTAGAGGTGGTAATGTCTGATTTCAGTGATTCGATCAGGGTGATAGTGGACTGCTGCTGGGCGGGGTCGGCAACTTGAATGGCTAACTGCTTCGTACCCCGAGCTAGGGTATGCATTTGCTTCTCCAGCGGAGTGTCGGCTCCATCGGCCCGGAGCTGGGGAGGGCAAGAAAAAGTAATGAGAGCGCAGGTTAGAGAAAGAAGAAATGGACGGCAGTTCATAATAAGAAAGATGGAGACAATCTCCTACCCCGCAACCACAATGTTCACAAGTCTTCCGGGCACGACGATTACCTTTTTGATCTCTCTATCTTTCAAATAAGGAGTGATGGCGGGATCGAAAACAGCAGCTTTTTTAACGAATTCACTGTCGGACGAGGAGGGAACGGTAAGGTGTCCGCGCACCTTTCCATTCACCTGCACGGCGTAGGTAAGCTCGTCGACAAGGAGATATGCTTCGATCCAGCTGGGCCAGTTGGATTGCGAGGCAAGACCGTTGAATCCGCTAAACTGCCTTGCCAGATGCGACCAGAGTTCTTCCACGAGGTGAGGGGCAAATGGACTCAGTAGTGGCAGAAAGAGACGAAGAGCCTCGACTGGCCTTGGCTTGGCTCCCGTGAATTCATTGGTGCAGATCATCATCTGGGAGATGGCCGTATTGAAGGAGAGGGCCTCCATATCCTGAGTCACTTTCTTGATTGTGGCATGAAGGACACGTCGTTGAGAATTTGTCAGTTCCTGCTCAGTGAGATCTCCGGAGAGCACCCAGTTTCCTTCTTGATCCTCGGTCATGGCTAGTCGCCAGACGCGGGCGAGGAATCGATAGACCCCTTCGACTCCAGTCGTGCTCCAAGGCTTCCCATGCTCCAAGGGACCCATGAACATCTCATAGAGACGGAGGGAATCCGCTCCGTATTCTGCGACGACCTCGTCGGGATTCACCACATTGCCACGACTCTTGGACATTTTCTGTCCGTCGTTGCCGAGGATCATCCCCTGATTAACGAGACGCTGGAAGGGTTCGGGTGTGGAGAGAAGGCCTAGATCAAAAAGTACTTTGTGCCAGAAGCGGGCATATAAGAGATGCAATACAGCGTGCTCTGTGCCTCCTACATATAGATCAACTCCTCCTGGGGTTCCTGTGCTTCCCATCCAATATTCCTCAGCTTCCCTACTCAGAAATCTCTCGTTATTGTGCGGATCGCAGAAGCGGAGATAGTACCAGCAGGAGCCTGCCCATTGCGGCATCGTATTGAGCTCACGCCGGGCGGTCTCAGAATAGCGCACCCAATCAGTGGCCTTGGAGAGTGGCGGCTCCGCGGTGCCTGTCGGCTTGAAGTCCTCCATCTCGGGCGGCTCCACGGGAAGTTCCTCTTCAGAAAGAGCGCGGTGGGAACCATTCTCCCAGACAATGGGGAAGGGCTCGCCCCAGTAGCGCTGACGTGAGAAGAGCCAGTCGCGCAGTTTGTATGTGATTGTGCCACGGCCCACTCCTTTTTCCTCGAGCCAGGCTATCATTTTTTTCTTTGCTGCAGATGTCGGCAGATCGTTAATGAAATCTGAGTTCACGGCAATCCCTTCACCCGCGAAACACTCCTCCACTGATTGATCTGAGGAAACGACTTTGCGGATGGGTAGATCAAATTTCCCGGCAAACTCATTATCCCTCTCATCATGGGCTGGGACGGCCATAATGGCGCCGGTTCCGTAGCCTGTTAGGACATAATCCGCGATCCAAACAGGGATTTTTTCACCATTCACAGGGTTGATGGCGTGAGATCCTGTGAAGACGCCCGTTTTTTCCTTCGCAAGATCGGTGCGCTCCAGATCGCTCTTGGAAGTGCAAGCCTTTCTGTAGAATGCAACTTCCTCTCTCTGCTCCTGCGAGGTGATGCACTCCACCAGCTCATGCTCGGGTGCGAGAACGAGATATGTGGCCCCAAAGAGGGTGTCGGGACGAGTGGTGAAGACAGTGATTGTTTCATTTTCTCCGTTGAGAGCGAAACTTACCTCTGCCCCCTCGCTCCTGCCAATCCAGTTGCGCTGGAGTTGTTTGATCGAGTCAGGCCACGCGAGACCCTCCAGATCGGCGATCAGGCGTTCCGTGTAGGCGGTGATGCGGAGCATCCATTGGCGCATTGGACGGCGTTCGACAGGGAATCCCCCGACTTCGCTCCTGCCATCCACAACTTCCTCATTGGCGAGGACGGTGCCAAGCTCGGGACACCAGTTAACTGGCTTGTCGGAGACAAAGGCAACGCGGACGCTGTCGGGATCGGTGCCAGTATAGGTCGTAATCGGTTCTGCGCGCTGAGTGGCCGGATTGAACCAGGCGTTGTAGAGCTGAAGAAAGATCCATTGCGTCCAGTGGAAGTATTCAGGATCGGTCGTACTAATCTCGCGTGACCAGTCGTAGCTGAAACCGAGCGACTGAAGCTGGGTGCGGAAGTTCTCGATATTCCGCTGTGTCGTGATGCGTGGATGCTGCCCTGTCTTGATGGCATATTGCTCGGCTGGCAGGCCAAAGGCATCCCATCCCATCGGATGGAGCACGTTGAAGCCCTTCATNNGGGTCGCCGGGATTGGCGGCGCGGAAGGCGTGGGATTTCACCCAGTGCTGCTGCCAGCGGGGCTCAAATTCAGGGAAAGGATAGTGCTTGCGGGTAAGGGACATCTGGTTCGAACTGTGGCCGAATATGGAATCTGAAAAACTCCCTTCCGCCAAGCAGTCCGCTCAGGATTTGCCCAAATTACCACGAATTCTTCTGGCTACCCGAAATCGGCACAAGACCCGCGAGATACAGGCC
>PLEU01000098.1 GCA_003136515.1 Spartobacteria bacterium | reverse complement strand
GCACATGGAGAGGGCGGCAACCTCGCCAATGGTCACATTCTGGTGGAAGCGAATACCACCCTTGGCGGGGCCCGTCGAGATGCTGTGCTGGACACGATAGCCTTCATACAACGTCACGGAACCATCATCTCTCTTGATAGGTAACGATACGGCTACACAACGGCGCGGGTACTTCGTACGGTCCCGGATCTCCTCCGGCAGGCAGATGGCGTCGGCAGCCTGATCGAACTGCTGGCAGGCCATCTTAAAGGTCTCCGAATCGTATAGGGAGGAGATGATGACTTTGGACATGGTCAGATTTGAAATATCTCACCCAAAAGTCACCAAGGAGAAGAAGATTCACATCAGCTTTTTGAAGATATTCGCCTTGCAGGATCGAGGAGACTGATTCTGAGTGGAGGAGCATTTGGAACCATGCGTAAAGCTCCTTCCCCTATTAAAGTCCGCTCTGGCGAGATCGAGTTTCATAAACTCAATGTCGATCAGCGGGAACTGCGGGATCTTTACAACTGGATGTTGCGTTTAAGTTGGCCGCAATTTGCCGCCTTCATCTTGGGCCTCTATCTGGCTTTGAACCTGATCTTTTCAGTCTTCTATTATCTGGGGAAACCGAGCATCGCCGGCATGGAATCCTTCGCTGATGCCTTCTTCTTCAGCGTTGAGACATTCGCAACCGTTGGCTACGGCCATTTTTACCCGAATTCCCTTTACGGTCATGTCGTTTCCACTGTTGAAATTATGGTCGGCATGTTCGGCATGGCCGTAATCACCGGATTGATCTTTATTAGATTTTCCCGGCCAACAGCGCGCATTGTTTTCAGCAAGAGGCTCGTCATCAGCAACTTTGACGGACAACCTGCGCTCATGCTCCGGGTGGGAAATCTCCGTCATCAGGCCATGGCCGAAGCGGAGTTCCGGGTGATGCTCATCCGGACTGAATGGGTGAAGGAACAGGAGGAGATGCGCCGCTTTTACCCCCTTAAATTACAGTTCGACCGCCTCATCACCTTTCCCGTAGCCCTCACGATCAGGCATATCATCGACGAGAGCAGTCCGCTCTACGGGATGAGCATTAAGGATCTGGAAAAATCCGACGTCCGCATCCTAGCCTCCGTTGTTTGCATTGATACGGTAATTCCTGCGTCCGTCCAAAGCCATCGCCACTATACTTGGCGCAACATTCACTTTGATCATCGCTTCGTCGAAATTTATACCGACCTCGATGATCACCGCATTGCCGTTGACTACGGACTCCTTCATGAGGTTGAGCCTGTGCAAGCAGCCAAGACGACAGACGCCTGAAGTGCAGTTAAGGGCATTTGTCCCTCATTTGACAAATGCGGGATCCCATACGTGATTGAAGATCCCAACCAATCGACACAGAAATGAAATTATCTCTGCTGATTTTTTTGCTGGAATCATGCTTCCTCTGATGTCATGCGGCGCTCAGACCCCGATTCCAAATCCACTCATTGATTACCCAAAGTTTCTGAAAGATGCACAATTGGCTGAGGCTATTCGAAATGACCATCGACTTACGGAAGAGCAGTTTCTCAAAGCCATGTACGAGTCTGGAGTGGTCCTCTTGGATGCCAGGAGTGCCGCCGCATAAAAGTTGCGTCATATTACCGGAGCCTTGAATCTGAGTTTTCCCGATTTTACGGCTGACAGCTTGGCGCAAATCATACCTGCCAAAGGGACAAAAGTTCTCATTTACTGCAATAACAACTTCCTTGGAAGTCCGGCCGCGTTTGCCTCCAAAAGCCCCGCTGCCTCGCTCAACATATCAACCTTCGTCAACCTCACCACTTACGGATATACGAATGTTTATGAACTTGGACCTCTTTTGGATATAAACACATCAAAGCTGCCCTTTGCAGGAACCGAAGTTGCCAACACCACAGTCACTCTGAATAAGAGCCCACTAATTTGGTAACGGGATCAGAAACGGCAGCCAACGCCAAACATTGCACCTAGGGAGTCGAGGCCGATATTCTGTTTGTGCCAGTCGGAAATTCCTGCATTGGAGAGATGTTGATAATCAATACCAAGCCAGGCGGCCCAGTGCTGGTTGATCGTGTAACGTAGACCACCACTCCCCATCAGGATGAAAGTAAAGGGTTCACCCAGACCGCCATCGCTGACATTGGCCGTATTGGCGTTGGCCCAACCGCATCCTCCACCTCCTCCGAGAAAGAGAGCAAATGGCGTTTTCCAGAGCGGAGCAATCACCCGGAACTGAGGCGCAAATCCAAGATACACAGTCTCCGGACCCTTGAAGATGGCATCGGCGACGAAAGTGCCACGCCATTGCCAGATGAATGGTTCCCCCAGAATGACAATAGGCTTATAGGGCATCCAGTTCAGTGAAAGCAGGGAGGATTGAAAGACATAGGGATGCACATTGCCGTCATATTCCTTGAGGGTCACCTCCTCGAGACTGACCTCAAAAGGGGTCGACTGAACCGTAACCTCCGGAATCGGGGCCTTCTCTTCCGTACCTGCATGAAGCAGAGGGAGAAATTCCAACGAGAGAACAAGACCTAGGAGTAAATTAGCGGCTTTCATGAATAAGTTCTGCATACTCCGTTCCTCGTTCGACTCATTCAAGCCTTCTATAATAACGCAGCGCCTCGATCGGAACACCTAGTCGTGCCAGTGGGTAGACTACACCGCTTCCTTCCCTGCCCCAACCCGCCGGATCACGAATCAGATAGTCAAAACCTCGCTTCCCAACGATGACGACAAAGTGCGTGATGCCATCGATCCTACGGATGCGGACAATCACTGGGTTACCATGCAACAAGTTCCAGTCGATCCGGGCATAGGAAGGAAGATCCTCGTAGGCTTTCTCGACGATTCCGGGCGTGAGTTGCGCTGCTGATTCCCACTTGAGCCACCCCGCTCCCTCATACCCGTCATGGTCGGCAAGGAAACGATTGAGCCGTCCGGGGTCGACATCGATACCATAAAAGCCAAGCGTCATCGCGGCTGAAGAGACTGCACATCCCTGCGCTCCCATCGTGCCGGGAGTGTTCCCAAGGAGATCCTCCCCCCACCTCGGATCGCTTTGGAAGAACTGAGGCACCTCGACGACAAGCTCTCCGGGCATTGGCAGCCCGCCGCGCGCTGAGATCTGATGAGGATACAACCAGCAGGTCAGAGCACCAAAAGAGGCTAGCCCAAGTGCCAATTTAATCCAAAGCGCAGGAGATGAAATGATCCCCCGGACAATTTTCATGGTTACTTCCTAGCAAGAAAATATTCCAACAACGACGGCCAAGTTGCTATCGCGCCCGCCTGCCCGGGTTTGATTCCGAAGCCATGCCCCGCCTCCGGCAGCAAATGGTATTCAGCCTCCTGACCGTTCGCCTTGCTTGCTTGTACATAGGCAGCAGCACTTGAGACCCATTCAGGATTGTCCAAGGCACCGATGAGTACAAAAGCCTTGCTGTGAATACCTGCGGGAGGAGTGACTTCGGGAAGTATGCCCGAGGGAGCATTCAGATAAGCGGGATAGATTAGGATGATCTGCGAGAAGGGACTGGGCGATCCGAACTCATGAAGCACGCGCGCGGCAAGATGTCCTCCTGCCGAGAAACCCATGATCCCAAGCGATGAGGCATTGATGCCAAAATCTGCTGCCCGTTCCCGGATCACTTTGACCGACTTGATGGCATCGCCAAGTGCCTGCTCGCGGGCATCCGAACCACCGATGGAATATTCTAAAATTGCTGTGTCATATCCCTGTTTGTTGAGCAGGTCTGCAACCGCGATCCCTTCATGCTGGATCGCAAGCACCTGATATCCTCCACCAGGAAAAATCAGGATCGTCCCCCCGGATGGCTGCATGGGAGATTTTTGAATCAGCAGATTTGGCGAAGTGACTTTCAGAATCAAAGGGGGTCCGCCCTCCGAGAGCACGGTCGGATTTGGTGCCGTGGCAAGTGGCTTTCCCTGAAGATCGACACGATGCACATCGCTCGGACCACTCGCGGCAAAAAGCAGAAGGGGCGGTGCTGCAATCATGATCAACGGAAGCAAGAGAAAAGAAAATGTAACGTGCCTTATCATTGCTTGTGTGTTGGCGTTCAGCACGGGAATATCAAAGCGATATTCATGATTTCAAGGAAGTCATTAGGTAAGTGCGAAATATATCGCGCATGAACGCCGCTACTGCATAAAACCTCCGAGTGGCGATTACAGGGCTGGGGTCGCGGCATCGAAAGACGGGCACGAAGTAGTACTAGTTCTGGTTTGCCACTCCAAAATCTACTCAAACCATTCTTTTGCTCTGATTTGTCAGTACGTTTCACGCCTGAGAATCAGGCTTTTGTCCCAAGGAGGCTATCATGGGGGTTATTCACCGTTTGCCTCAGCGGTCATCGCTTGTCGTGAAGGAAGGATTCGCCGATGGTGGATAGTAATGCGTTCGTGGACTCTCTGCCTAATTGCTCTAGCACTCCTTGCATCTGAGAAGAGCATTTTGGCTGATGATGTCTC
This sequence comes from Spartobacteria bacterium, assembly GCA_003136515.1. The sequence continues at coordinate 2,075 of PLEU01000098.1, read as the reverse complement.
AGACCCCTATAATCTCCTTATTGTGAACATCATTCGTTCCATGCCCACGGGCGGCGGGTATTCCGCAGGGAATGGAGCCACGGAAGCTCTCCGTCACGCAGTTGCAACAACAACGGACGGATTAAAAATCGACCCCTCCCATGCCATGCCTAGCTACTGCTCGGGGGCAACCTATCTCGTTTTTTTGAAAACCATCGCCGTTCTTCAGAATTCCCAGCGAATCGCACTTTCACCCGATATTCTCGAATCACTGCATCCCTCCGGACAACCCGATGGCACCGGAGTCTGGGGACGATGGAACGCTAATGGCCCCGGCACGGCACGGCTTTTTGCCGAGCTCGGTCTTGGCCCAAACTTCACCGATCTCGCGGAAGCCCGTCCGGGAGACTTTCTGAAAATTTTTTGGAGTGATAATATCGGTGTTTCGGAACATGGTCACTCGGTCGTCTATCTCGGTACTGAAAACCGTGAAGGCATTCCCTTTATCACCTATTGGTCAAGCAATGTCCCGGGAGGCTTCGGCGTCAAATCTGTGCCACTATCCCGTGTCCACCGGATGCTCTTCTCCCGGCTGGAACACCCCGAGGCACTGGCAAACATAGAGTCCATTCCCCCTTCCGATCACTATCTTTACTCACTGCAGTTTCACGCCTCAAATCNNATTCACTACAGTTTCGCGCCTCAAATCTCCCCGAGATGGAACGGGAATGCGGTCTTCAGGAAACTTTCCGCTGACTACGAAAAGCCGCTAGGATCAATCCTGCTGAGACGAGATAGGCAGCTCCGCTCCAGGCAATGGCTCCACTCATCCGCTCCATTTGTGTGCCATGGCCGTAAGTTGAGTAAAACCCAATGGCAAGCGGACCCAGAGAGCCTCCACCCCAGCCGATCATATTCATCAACCCTGCCGCAGAGGATCTTTCCCGAGGGCTCACGAGATCAAAAACGGAAGCAAAGATTCCTCCGTCGTAGACGCCCTTGCATAGTCCAAAACAAATCATCGCGACGACCAGAAGAGCCATGGTCGAAGCATGTCCAACTCCCGCAACGCAGATGCTCCCTAATACCAGCCCCCCCAACTGCACCAGCATCCGGGCTCCTTTAATGCTCACTGAAAGCCCATCGGCAAGGATGCCGGAAAGAGGAGCGCTTAGGGCGCTAGCCAACTGGATGGCCGCCACCGCTGAAAACCCTGCCGCCACAAGGCTGAGATGAAATTTCTGGAAGAGAAAAGTCGGTGCCCAAATCAAAAAGATCGACGCCACACCATTGGCAAAGGCAAAGGCCAACATGAGAAAGAGAACACCCGGCTGCTCTAACAGGGCACAAAAGAGTTCTTTAAAACCAATGGTTAATACCGGCTCTTCCGCTACCTTTGACACTTCCGCCCGACCCCGAATCGGTTCCCTGAGCCATTTCCCAAGCATCAGGACCACAACCATCCCGAACAAACCGAAGCCGTAGAAGGCCCATCGCCATCCAAAGTGCGCGGCCAAAAGGGCAGCCAGCGAACCACCGGCTATAGTGCCGAGATACACAGCGGACTGATGGAAGGAGAGGGCTGTCGAGCGTGTTTTTTGACCGTGATAGTCGCTCAAAAGTGAAGTTGCCGATGGAAAATAAACGGATTCGCCGAGAGCCATGAGGGAGCGTGTGGTCACAAACTGCCAGAGAAGCCCGCAGAATCCAGTTACTCCCGTCATCAGACTCCACAACAGGCATCCCCCCACCAGGAGCCCCTTGCGTGAAACACAATCCCCAGCATATCCGGCAACCGGGGATGCAAGTGCATAGATTACCATGAAGGCGCTGCCGATGAGTCCCAACTCGGATTTACTAAATCCAAAATCCTTCTCAAGCAGCGGAAAAATACTGCTGATGGCTTGCCGATCCGCGTAGTTCAGAAAACAGACAAGCCAGAGCATCCCCAGCACCAGCCACTTTTCCCTGCTCTCGAACTCCAGTTCCTTCATCGAGCATGCAGCATGAACAGCGATAACTCCGACGCAAAGCCCTCTCTTTTAGAGAATCTCCTTTACTTCAAAAACTGCTAGCTATCTGGTTATCTTATACTT
>PLEU01000109.1 GCA_003136515.1 Spartobacteria bacterium | reverse complement strand
TCGACATCGGCGGGCCCTCCATGATCCGGAGCGGCTCCAAGAACCACCGTTCCGTCACGGTTGTCGTTGATCCGGATGACTACCCGCGCATTCTCGATGCCATGAAGTCCGGCGGCGGTGAAACCACGCCCGAGCTGCGTGCCCGGCTTGCGGTGAAGGCCTTCGCCACAACTGCAGCATACGACCGTGCCATCAGCTCCTACCTCGACAACGAAAGTGTCCCCGGCGAGGCCCTTTCACTTGANNCCCTCTGGCCGGTCGGCTCCGCTATGGAGAGAATCCCCATCAGGAAGCCGAGCTCTACGGCAGTTTCTTCGACTATTTCGAGAAGCTTCATGGCAAGGAACTCTCTTTCAACAACATGTTGGATATCACGGCGGCCACACGACTCATCGGCGAGTTCGGAAAACCGACTGTCGCCATCCTAAAACATACAAATCCGTGCGGTGTTGGGAGCGATGAGAACCTAGCCCTGGCGTGGGAGAAGGCTTTTGCTACCGACCGCTCCGCCCCCTTTGGTGGTATCATCATTGCCAATCGTCCTGTGGATGAAGCCCTCGCCCGGGCGATTTCCGAGATATTCAGCGAGGTCATAATCGCGCCGGATTTCACCACCGATGCCCGCGCTCTGCTTCAGAAAAAGAAAAACCTCCGCCTCATGCGCCTTCTTCAGGAAATTCCTACGACGGACCGCGACATCCGATCGGTCATTGGGGGAGTCCTCGTGCAGGATGCCGATGTCAGCAGCGAGGGTGCATTGGAGAAAAATGTCGTCTCCAAGCGTCCGCCGACAAAGGATGAGATCGAGTCGATGGAATTCGGCTGGAAAGTCGTCAAGCACGTGAAGAGCAACGCCATCGTATATGCAGGGAAGGATCGCACCCTCGGCATCGGNNGGCGCGGGCCAGATGAGCCGCGTGGACAGCAGCCGGATCGCCGTCTGGAAGGCGGGCGAGGCCGGCCTCTCACTCAAGGGAAGCGTGGTATGCAGCGATGCCTTCTTCCCCTTCCCTGACGGGCTCATTGCCGCTGCCGAGGCGGGAGCCACAGCAGCCATTCAGCCGGGGGGAAGCGTTCGCGATTCCGAAGTCGTCGCTGCCGCCGATACACGCGGTGTCGCAATGGTGTTCACCGGCATCCGTCACTTCCGCCACTAGATCCGAGCTTTTTTGCAGAACTTCAGAAAATGGGAGTCCTCCTCGGCGTCAATATTGATCATGTCGCCACCGTGCGGCAGGCCCGCTATGCGGGGAACACCAGCTCGATTAATGTCGAGCCTGATCCGGTTGACGCGGCATTGGCTGCCGAGCGTGGGGGGGCGGCGGGTATCACAGTACATCTGCGCCAGGATCGGCGGCATATCATTGATCGGGATGTTTTTCGGTTAAAGGAGGCAATCGCCACGAAGCTCAACCTAGAGCTTGGTAATACCCCCGAGATCGTGAAGATCGCGCTCCGGGTTTCCCCTTCCGATGTCTGCCTTGTGCCTGAATCACGTCAGGAAATCACGACAGAAGGGGGGCTTGACTGCGTGGTTCATCAGGTCGACTTGGATCCGACAGTGAAATCCCTGAGGGATGCCGGCATCCGTGTCAGCCTCTTCATCGATCCAGAGCCTGCCCAGATAGCCGCTGCTTCTTCCTTGGGCGCTACTGTAGTGGAGTTGCACACTGGAGCTTATGCCGAGTCAACCGGATCAGCGCGAGATGCCGAACTTGCCCGTCTTATCCATGCCGCGAGTCTCGCGGCCGAAGCTGGCATTCAGGTGAATGCCGGTCATGGGCTCAACACTCGCAATATAGGCCCCATACTCAGGATTCCGAAGCTCGTGGAGCTGAATATAGGCCATGCGATTGTATCGCGGGCAGTATTTGTGGGACTAGAACAGGCAACGCGCGAAATGGTGGCCCTGCTTGGGTAGGGCTAGGGATTTTGCTGGATAGATCCGCTTGCCGCAGGACAACCACGGATTACTAAACCAATCCACTTCCAAAGCTTTCTTTCTGGCCGCTGAGCAGGCACTCACTTAACCGCTCAAGCAGGTGCTCTGGATCGGTTTCCATCAGTAGAGAGTCAAGGTGCTTTTCTTTGAGGAAGCCCTGTGTCACAAGTTGCCGTAGGAAGGCAAAGAGCGGATCGTAAAATCCCACCACATTCAGGAAGGCACACGGCTTGGCATGAAAGCCCAGTTGCGTCCAAGTAGTAGCTTCAAAAATCTCATCCAAGGTCCCAATGCCGCCGGGGAGCGCGACAAAGGCATCAGAGAGTTCCGCCATTTTCATCTTTCGCTCATGCATTGATGCAACGGCATGAAGCTCGGTAAGACCCGCATGGGCAACTTCCTTTTCAATCAGGAGGTGAGGAATCACCCCGATGACTTTTCCCCCGGCTTCAAGGGCGGCATCGGCAAGGGCACCCATCAGTCCGACATTACCTCCGCCATAGACAAGGGTGACTCGCTTGCCCGCAAGCAGTCTGCCGAAGGCTGAAGCGGTCGCGAGATACTCGGGACGGAGGCCGGGACTGGAACCGCAGTAGACGCAAAGGGTGTGGAGTTTCATCCTCACAAGTATGGAGTGATGCCACACAGAAGCTGAGCCGTATTTTAGTCCCTCGGTCTGGGTGCAGCGTGATCCAAGGGGATGTTTGGCGAAAATTTTTCTTGTCCGCAGCGCCTGAGCTGGCGAGATGCAACAGGTGTTTCCATTATATTTCCCCTGGCTTCTGATTGTTTTCGGCTCCTATCTGCTAGGTTCGATACCAACAGGTTTTTTGGCAGGACGTTTGTGTGGTGTCGATCTGAGGACAAAGGGGAGTGGCAATATCGGCGCGACTAATGCCCTGCGTGTCTTAGGCAAAAGCTGGGGCTACGCCGTTTTCGTTGTCGATTTTCTAAAAGGTCTCCTGCCCGTGCTTATAGCATCGTACTGGAGCGGACAGATCGGCATGATCCATCCTGCTTCCGCCCCCGGAGCGCTGGCAGCACTTTGCGCATTACTTGGCCATAGTTTTCCGGTCTGGATTGGATTCAAGGGGGGTAAGGGAATTGCCAGTTCCGCTGGGGCGATGGTCGGGCTGTTCCCGGCGGCCTTTCTATTCTGTTTGGGAATTTGGATGCTGGTTTTCACGATTTCCCGCTACGTTTCCGTGGCTTCGATGGCCGCCGCCTTTGCTCTTCCCGTTGCAGTGACAATGCTTTATCTCCTGCACAAGGCGGACTGGCTTGCACTCGTTGTTTCTATTCTGATGGCGGTGCTCGCCATCTGGAGACATCGGGCAAATATCGCAAGACTACGTGCCGGTACGGAGCCTCGCTTTGAGAAAAAGGATTCAAAAAAAATCAAGGTAAAATCGAAGAAGCGATGAGCAAACCCGCCGTCAGTATAATCGGTGCCGGTGGCTGGGGAACGGCTTTGGCTCTCATGATGGCCCGTCGTGTCACGGCAGAGGCCGCAATTCCGCTCTGGGGCCATGATCCCTCGCATGTGGAGGCATTGAAAAGCACGCGGCATAACCAGAAATATCTTCCAAGTGTCGCTTTGCCATCGAGTATCCTGCCTACTACCTCCCTAGCTGAGTGTGCGGATGCCAAAGTCATTTTTCTGGCGGTGCCTTCGAAATATCTGGCGCAGGTGGCGCGGGAGTTGGCCTCTGTCGGCGTTGCCAGAGGAGCGATTTTGGTCTCCTGCACCAAGGGGATCGAGCAGCAGAGGGGGCTGCTGATGAGTGAGTTGCTCACCGAGGCAGTTCCCCACTCGACCATAGCAGTGCTCTCAGGTCCGAATCTTGCAGGCGAAATAGCCAGGGGTATGCCCGCCGCCGGAGTGATCGCCTCGCCTCACGCTGATGCTCCTGCTCGAGTGCAGTCGCTTTTTGAGGGGACAAACTTTCGCCCTTATACCAGCAGCGATGTTCGTGGGGTCCAGCTTGGTGGGGCGCTCAAGAATATCTTTGCGATTGCTGCCGGAGCCTCCGATGGGTTGGGACTTGGAGAGAATGCCCGCGCCGGTATCGNNATCGTGACTCGTTCACTGGCAGAGATGACACGCCTCGGTGTCGCGATGGGTGGTCAGCGCGAGACTTTCCGGGGACTCAGCGGGATCGGCGACCTGATGGTCACCTGTTTCAGTGCCCAGAGCCGTAACCACCAAGTAGGCTTCCGGCTGGGAAGAGGTGAGAATTTGCGGGCGATTCGTGATTCAATGTCGATGGTGGCGGAGGGGATTCCAACCACGATGAGTGCCCATGCCTGCGCACGAAGGCTGGGTGTCTCAACTCCCATCATCGATCAAATCCAAAACCTGCTCCATGAAGAGAATGACCCCGCAAGAGCTATGCGCGATCTGATGGCCCGCCAACTCCGGGCGGAGGAGGAAGTCTGAAGAGACAGGCTACGGCTTTGTCTCTACATGACCATCGGCGCGCAGGACATTCAGCTTTCCGAGGTGAGGCAGGCCATTATCGACGCAGACGGCCAGTTGACTCAGCTTGCTGATCGAAAAGACTCCCCCAAAACGTGTGTAGATCTGGACATTCTGCGGTGTCTCTCCCTGGAGAATGGGTGACCAAATGTAGCTGCCGTAGTTAGTATTGGGTGAGGGATCGGCGGGACAGGTCAGCATGGCCATTGTGACTCCGTAATTTGAGAGACACTGAAGAGGCTGAAGAGGGGAATTTGAGCTCTGGGTTGAAGCAACGACAGAATTGCTGGATCCCACATTGTATATCGGGGGGTACTGGTAGCCGTTGTCGGGATCGGAAACATAAGACTGCACGGCGACTCCGATCTGGCTGAGGTTGCTTATGCATTTGGCCGCCTTGGCCTTTTGGATGCCTATCTGGATGGCAGGCAGCAGTAACGAGCCGAGCATCGCGATGATGGCGATGACAACAAGNNGCCGGAAGCCTGCGATGCCTGGATGGAAGCCTTGCGGTTGAGGTAGTTCACGGAGCGGTTGATCCTTTGTTCCGCGGTCTGATTAGCCTGTCGCATCAACTGTTGATCCATCATGCGCTGCATCGTGTCAGGGTTGTTCATCATCGCCAAAAATTTCGCCCGCTTCTCCTCTGCCGAGAGTTTCGCCATTTCTGCGAATAGGGTTTTGCGATCGGCCAATTCCTTCTTTGCTTCGGCCTGCTGGTCTGGCGTGAGTTTGGCAATCTGAGCCAACTGACGTTGATCTAGCCACTCAGGATGAACTTCCTCTCCGCCCCCCGCACCCATGAACGGTGAAGGTCCGCCGCCCCCATCACCCGGTGGGCCCCCCGCGCCTGGAGAGCTATCACCCGGAGCGCGTCCACCCCAGCCTCTCCTCTGCGTGATAAGGAAAAGTTCCGCGGATTTTCCATGCGCTGACTTTACCAGGGCAGGAATGGTCTTCCTCACCAAATTTTCTTTGGGAAGGTTAGAGGAGGTGGCATCCCAGTCTTTCGGAAGGGCCGCCATGACACCGCTTTTCTGGGCGGCTTGACTCAGAAGTTTAGAGAGATCCTGATCCGGTCCCTCGATTTTCAGTTCAAGGTAGCGGGGATCCGGCTCGCTCACCCCGAAACCACTTGCGACAGAAGGGGCTGGGTAGTAGTAGGTCGTCCACTCGTCCAGAGTCCCGGTGCTTCGAAGATTGAGTAATGCTTCGCTGATGGCAGTCTTGGTCGGAGCTGCCAGGTAAACAACGCGCCAGGAACAATCAATCCTCGTCGCAAGCATATCAATGGCCACGGATACAGGAACCCGATCGACATCCATTGTCACGGCCGTTGCCGGATCAAGTGGACTTTCAATAGTAACGTGTCCCTGTCGGGATATTGAGGCGATGACCTTGCCTAGAGGAGCATTCTTCACATGAACCGTAACTAATCCCCAGCCATCAATCCATCGAACCACAATAACAACGAAGAGCATCAAGGCAATTCCGCCCAAAATGTGTAGGCGATTGGGAAAATGAGACTGCATTGACTGAATGTAACCCAGGAAACTCAAAAAAGTTGCAGAAATTCGGATAAAAAGGGAGCTTAAGATTCAAGCAACTCAGACTCCGGAGAGATTTGCCTTGTCTCACAGGCCTTTCGGTGCGAGAGAGATGGTGTCCGGCGCGCGGCTATGCCGTATGGCGGTGTGGTTTTAGACCTCAGTGAACTGTTCAATTGTCCAATGATTCAATTGCGAAATGACCCTGAGGAACTCTTGAGCAGGATTCCCTCTTCGTCCCGATTTTCAATAAGGGGATTGGGATCATGGCAGAGAGACCTTCTGACCCGCATTCACCAATCGGCCTATGCATTCACACACACTTCCTACTCACCTTGTTCTTTCGGAATAAGACTCGGGACACAAAAGGAAGTCTCGAAGCAAAGGTGTCCGGTCAAACAACACATCAAGCAACGAATACAACAGTCCTGATCTCCGCCAACCCCGACCCTGTGTCCCAGGCCGTGCAGCGAGGGATCCCCTAACACACACATACATGTCCTCTAATTACTCCTCCAACCGTGGTGGTCGTCCCCGTAGCGGTGGCGGCGGCCGTCGTCGTCCTTCCGGTTCCAACGGCTCCTCAAACTCTGCCGGCCGCTCCGGTGAAGACCGTCCCCACCGTGAACACACTCCCCGCCAGCCCGCAAAAAAGCAGGGATTTTTCTCAAAAATCCTTTCCCTCTTTGGTCTCGGTGGTTCCAAGAAAAAAGCTCCCGCCAAGTCTTCCTCTCCCCGGGCTCCCCGTGCGGAGCGCCCCGAGGGTGCCGCCCCCCGCCAGTCGCGCAAGCCTGAGCGGATCGAGGTGACCACACCTCGTGTCTATGTCGGCAATCTCTCCTTTGATGCCACCGAGAGCGATCTCCAGGAGCTTTTCAGCGGCATCGGATCGGTGCAGAACGTTGAAATCGTCGCCAACCGCGAAACACACCGCTCCAAAGGCTTCGGCTTTGTCCAGTTGACCTCCGTTGATGAGGCCAAGCGCGCTGTTGACGAGCTTCATGACAAGGAATACATGGGTCGCAAGATGGTCGTGAGCGGTGCCAAGGCTGTGGCTGAGAGCCGTAGTGAACGCTCCGAGCGCCGGGATGCTTCTTCTGAAGGAGCTTCGCAGGGAGCCTCTGAGCCGAACGAACCCGCAGCAGCCTAGTTCGGGAATATTTTCGTTTCCGTGCTTCCTACGGAAACAATCATTATTGCCGGTCCCACGGGGGCCGGCNNTACAAAGGTATTCCCCTGCTCACTTCGCAGCCCTCGGCCGATCAGCAGGATCGCATCCCTCATCACCTCATCGGATCAGTCGATCCGAAAGAAACTTTCGATGCAGGCCGATATCAGAAGACTGCCGAGCCGATTTTGCAGGACATTGTGTCCCGACGGCGCGTCCCGATTGTTGTCGGTGGCACAGGCCTCTACCTGAGGGCCTTGCTGGGTGGTCTCGACGAGCTGCCGGCAACCGATGCCGCACTCCGCGAGGAATTTGTCCGATACGATTTGGCGACACTCATTCAGCGACTTCACGAAGCTGATCCTGAAGCGGGGAAGACCATCGATC
>PLEU01000031.1 GCA_003136515.1 Spartobacteria bacterium | reverse complement strand
ATTAGTTTGTGTAGCTCATCGGTGAGTGCCGCGATCATAATTGATCCTACTTTTGGGAGCTCAATCACCACAAATGCCAATGCATCTGAAATCGAGTCAGGAATTGATGCTGCCATCGCTAGGATAGAAAGCGCCATTGAGAACCCCATCACGGTCCATATCACCTTCACCAACATGACCACCGGGCTAGGTGACAGTTCCAGCATGGTGACGACCATTAGCTATTCGAGTTATTTAACTGACCTCAAAACAAAGCAGACCCTTTCAGCAAATGATTCCAACGCCATCGCTTCTCTTCCATCCACGAGTACAAATCCGGTAAATGGCAATAGGAATGTAACAATAACTACTGCCCTCGATAAGGCACTTGGCGGAGCTGTATTTGGAAGCAGTGATGGTACCATCGGACTCAATCTCTCCCTCTTGAATCTCTCGAGAACAGGACCACAAAATCCTGATGACTATGATTTGCAATCAATAACTGCCCATGAAATCGATGAGGTTCTTGGCATCGGCGGTTCTGGATCAAGTCTTCCAACGACAAACTCTGCAATAGCCCCGTTGGATCTGTTTCGCTACAGCGCACCGGGGGTAAGAAGTTTCACGACTTCCTCCAGTGCCAGCGCCTATTTCTCCATCAATGGGGGCACCAATGATCTCGTGAATTTCAACCAAACTGCAGGCGCTGATTATGGAGACTGGGTTACAGGCGCCACTCCTCAGGTGCAGGATGCATTCGGTACTCCCGGAGTGGATATCAATATCGGAAGCAATGAACTAACCGCGCTCGATATCGTCGGTTACAACGTCAGTTATGTTCCAGAGCCATCCGACTACGTCCTATTTGTGATGGGACTTGGACTGATGGGGATGGTGGCTGCGACAAGATGGTATTTCAGTAGAAAAAATTAATCGCGCTGTGATCTGAATTTTGGGTTAAAATTTAACCTCTCTAGTTCGTCTTCAGAACTTCAATAAAGGCCTCCTGCGGTATGTTTACTTGACCGATGGCCTTCATCCGTTTTTTTCCCTCTTTCTGTTTTTCCAAGAGTTTTCTCTTGCGTGTGATGTCACCACCGTAGCACTTCGCGGTCACATTTTTCCGCATGGCGCTGACATTCTCACGCGCCACGATCTTGCCTCCGACCGCCGCTTGGATGGAGACCTGATAGAGCTGGGTGGGGATAACCTCTTTGAGCTTTGCCGCGAGTGCACGGCCTCGCGCCTCCGCCTTGTCCCGATGAACGATACTGGAGAAGGCATCGACCGGCTCGCCATTGACCAGCATCTCAAGCTTCACCATCCGGTCGGCGCGGTATCCAGCGGGCTCATAGTCCATGGAACCGTATCCCCGGGTGACAGATTTGATCTTGTCATGGAAATCGACAAGAATCTCGTTGAGCGGAAGAACAGCCGAAATCATAACCCGCCGGGTGTCGATGGATTCCGTGCTCTCGACGATACCTCGCTTGTCCATCATGATCTGCATGAGGTCTCCAATATTCTCATTGGGGATCATCACGAAACATTTCACCACAGGTTCGCGGATTTCCTCGACGATGCTCATGTCGGGCAGATTGGCGGGGTTATCAACCAGCAGGAGATCGCCGTTGGTCTTGAGCACTTCATAGACCACGCTCGGATAGGTGGCGATAATGTCCATGTTGTATTCACGTCGCAGTCGCTCCTGGATGATCTCCATGTGGAGCAGACCTAGAAAACCGCAGCGGAATCCGAAGCCGAGCGCCACGGAACTCTCCGACATAAAATCAAAGGCAGCGTCGTTGATTTGGAGTTTACCCATCGCCGCCTTGAGCTGCTCAAAGTCGGCAGTATTGATCGGATAGATACCGCTATAGACCATCGGCTGGACCTCCTTGAAGCCGGGTAGGGGCTCCTCAGCCGGTTTCTTAGAATCAGTCAGGGTGTCGCCGATTTTGATTTCAGCGGTCGATTTGATATTGCCGATGAAATAGCCGACATCTCCGGCCGTGAGGGAAGGGCAGGAGGTCATTTTGGGCGTAAAGATGCCGACCTCCTTGACCTCGTATGCCTGATTGGTGGACATGAGCCGCACTTGAGTGCCTGCCTTTAGATCGCCTGAGAAAACCCGAATATAGCTCACAACCCCTCGATACGTGTCGAAAAGGGAATCAAAGACGAGTGCCCTGAGAATGCCATCACCCTTCAAGGGTGGTGGAATCCTTTCCACCACCGCTTCAAGGATATCTTCGATTCCAATGCCGGTCTTGGCGCTCGCCGGGATAGCCTCATCGGCAGGAATGGCCAGCAGATCCTCAAGTTGCTTGCGAACCGTAGGAAGATCGGCATTGGGTAGATCGATCTTGTTGATAACTGGGATGATTGTAAGCCCTTGTTTGTTTGCCAGATGGATGTTGGCCATCGTCTGCGCCTCGACTCCCTGGGCGGCATCGACAATAAGGATGGCCCCTTCGCAAGCGGCGAGACTGCGGGAGACCTCGTAGGCGAAATCGACATGGCCTGGAGTGTCTAGCAGATTGAGTGTATAAGGCAGACCACTCTTGGCGCGATATTGCATGGTGACGGGATGAGCCTTGATGGTGATGCCGCGCTCTCGCTCGAGATCCATTGAATCAAGCACCTGATCCTGCTTGTCTCGGTTGGCTATAGTACCTGTCGTCTCCAGTAGTCTGTCGGAAAGGGTGGTCTTTCCGTGGTCAATATGGGCGATTATACAGAAATTGCGGGTGAGCAGGTCAGACATGGAAAGTCGGTCATTATCGGATGCCTGCGCCGGAGGGTCAATCCCGATGGAAAAAGCCACTTTTCCCATACATCACATCGTTCTTGCCCGTGCAGAGTCACAATAAGAACCTCATGGAATGAACGATGAGAAGCTGCCACCGAAACCGGGACTGCTCTACTGGCTCGGAATCGCCATCATGATCATGCTGCTGGTTATCCTCTGCATGGTTCCGGTGATACTCATAGGGATGGCCTTCAGACCAGATCATGCAGCCTTTCATTCCCAGACTTCACCACATCAGGAGACGGCACCATCCCCAGACCTGTCAGGACTGCGTGCAGTGGCGGAAAAAGCTGCCTCCAATATCCTTCCTGAACCAGCCCACGATTCTCTCAATTCATCACTCCTGGAGCTAAGAATCCGGATATTATCAAGCTCTCCCGATTTGATTCAAAAGGCTAAGAAGGAAGTCTTCCATATACTTGCTATCAATCAGCAGCATTACCTTGAAACGGACGATAAGGATGCAACTCAGCTTATCGTGACGCTAAAAGGGAATGAATGGAGTGTGCTGGTTGATCAGCTCAGGAGCCGGGCGGAAAACGGTGGCTATATCGTTGCGAGTTCGAGTGAGGAACCAATCTCTGATGGAATACAAGACGTTGTTGGAAAAATTGAGATTTTTACAAAGTAGATCAACTCACATATTATCATGATATCCGTCAGTTCCTTTGGTAATTAAGTTGAGATAAGATCCTTGTGATGCAATTTGTTTTTTTCTTATTGTACATTCATTCACCAATCAGCAAGTGGTCTGCATAATAGCATCCTAGATATAGGCAATCTTACGGGATTGCTGAGTGAGTCGTGTTAATTCCTTTGCTTCAAAAAAGAAGCATCCGTGAAACTTTCTTCCATTATCTAGAGCGGGCTTATTCTTATATAAATATTTTTAGGTTGTTAACATTTTTATAAGCATTTCAAGG
>PLEU01000103.1 GCA_003136515.1 Spartobacteria bacterium | reverse complement strand
GAAGGAACATGGAGGCGAGTGTTGCAGGGACAACCGCAAACATTTCCGCGCTGCATCCGTGGAGACCTGCGGCAGACATGGAGAGATCATTCAGGTAATTGGGATAGCGGTAGAGAGTCTCGAAGACATCCAGATTTTCGAGGATGGTATCGGGATCATATCCGACACATGCTGCTCCCGGATAGAAGGTGCACTCGTTATTGAAATCNNCGGATGGCATGGTCATGATAGAGAGTGATCATGGGCGCAGGGAAGGCCGTGCCTGAGGAGGAGTCACGGATGACATTCACTCCCGGGCTGTTGTAGGGAGCTCCCAGAGCGTTTAGGGCAGGAATACTGCTGGCGGGGACGATCGGGAGTGGTGCCAAGCGGNNATCTGCACCACGACAGGATAGACAAGACGGAGGAACGAAATCGTGGTGGCCGGATTCACATCATTGCCGGAGCTTTCGGAAACAGCGTCGTTGTAGTCCATATAGACGCCATTGGTGAGGACGAGATAGCTATCCCAGAAATCGGCGACCCCTTTCAGGTAAGGATAGACCTTCACTGCGTAGTTCTTATCGAGCGTGTAACGCCACCGCATCGCACTATCCACCGCCGCAAAGAGGGCGTCGGTTTTCTGCCCCTCAAACGAGAGTGGATCATCATCCCATCCGGGAGAGGGAACTAGATGGCAATAAAAGTAGATCCCCTGATTTTTTGGCCCGAAATTGTACTCTGCCGTTGCCCGACCGCGTGACATCTGCGTGAGCAGCGGAGTTTCATAATTTTCCACCAGCTCCATGTGGTTATTCTCCAGGGCACTGTAGGGAGGGCCTTCAAAGTTATAATCAAGGGTGTAATCCCCCTGCCAGCAGGGCTGGGTCGTCGTGATGAAGTTGCCATAAAGTCCCGGCGGTGGTGAAAGGGGAGTGCTCGAACAAGCCATCAGGTAGAGCGAGCCATACCAGCTTTCCTGAATCTTCTGATCGGGGATCTGGACGAATGATTTGGACCAGAAATTCTTCCACCATGCGGTGTGCTCCCCGAATAATTTTGCAATGGACTTCTCCGTGGCCGCTTGGGTCTGCTGCTGCGCGGCTTGGAAATAGTTCGTCGCGTTGCGGTCAGTGATCGCTGCGAGCAGCAGGGTTTTCTCTCCACCCGGCGGAATCGTGAAGGAGAGTGTGCCCTGGCTGCTGTTAGTAGCATCGCCCCCCATGATGCCCTGCATGAATATCCCCTGCGGGGCGCACCCATCGAAGGCCACATTGGTGTCACCAAGATGGGTCACCATTTTATTCCAACCCATCATCCCGTTGGTTCCTGTGGGGAAGCTCTCCGTCGCCCCCACCTGCCTGCCGTTGGTAAAAATCCTGAGAATGTTCCCGTCATAGGTCGCGGAAACCTGTACCCACTGATTGACAGGGATCTCACCAGTTGCAGTCGCGGTGAATTTATTAGTCGCATCTGCCACGAATTTCTCGGAGGCCTTGTCAAAGCCCCCGCTCTGATTGAGCGTCGCACTCAGGGCTCCATTGACCAGATTCAGACTGAGACCACGAATGTAGGGATAGGGATAGCCCCCACCATAAGTGAGGATATAGGGGATCTGTGCGGCGACGATGCAGCCGGAGCCATTGAGCTTTGCCGTATTGATCCACATTGAAAGGGTGAATTGCTTTTCCGGGAAAGGAAGTGCTCCGAGAAGCAGCTCCGAAGAGGGATCTCCCTTCAGTTCCACCGAGCCGCTGTGAGCATCACTGACATTGACACCGATATTTCCACCTACGATTTTTGCATCAGTTGTTCCCCGAGCCTGCCATTGAATCAATGGCTTGGGAGCTGCGACACCATCAAGAGAGGAAAGCGCCTTATCAGCAAGGGCCGTATCAAAAAGTCGGAAATCGGCGATCTTTCCGGTGAAGGGCTGTGGCCCAAGGGCATTGTGCAGTCTGTTTCCTAGTTCCAGATAGATCGTGTCAGGGGAAACATGGAGCCAGGTGGCGCCCTTTGTCTCTCCATAGGTAGCGGCATTGCCCGTGCTGCCGGAAAATCCTTCCACAATCTGACTGGAGAGCGTGAGTGTCTGCGAGCCGGTATTTTTTAGCTCGATCACCGCATTGTTCACCGATTTCGCCACCCAGGAGGTGATGGAGAGCCCTGAGTCACCTTTCTTGAAATCTCCAGTGATAGTGGCCGGGCCCAAATTTTGGTGCAGGGAATAGGAAGCTCCCTCCAAAGCAGGCGCACTCAGCGTCAGGGTACCAACTGGCTGGATCGCCCCGCGCAAGACACCGAAGAAATCGGCTTTACCCACATAAAATTTCAAAGCAGACGGAGCCCCTCCCACCATGAGAGCCATGTCACCATTGCCGGTAACAGCGCCTCCTGTGACAGAAGGGGAAACAAAATTGATCGGTGGTGCAGAGTAGCGTCCGACCACTCGTGCCGAGAGAGCCTGACCCATCTGCGCCGTGTCGGGGATCGTGACAGCCTGAGCCATCGTTGAAATTGAGAGCAAGAGCGTCGCTGAGTATGCGATGCGACTTCCGATGGAGGATGCCCATTTAAGACTTTGAAGGCTTGGAAGGGGAAGCTGCCGGGAGCAAGGAAGGAACTTCATGATCATATTAGAAAAGACCGATCCTCTTGGAACATTCAAAAGGAAGGGAAGGCTGAGGGATAGGGCGGGGGGTGGAGGATGGAATGCTTGGGAGCATTTCGAAATGCCGAGGCTAGCATGAAGACTACGGCTGCGCAATAAAGTGGAGTCGCCGCCTGATCAAGTCTCCCCCATCAGGCCGACAATCACTCTGCGACGATGAGGGGCACTCCGATGTTCAAAAACAAAAATGCCCTGCCAGGTGCCAAGCTGGAGTCGTCCCTCGGCGATCGGAATACTCTCACTCGTGCGGGTCAGCACCATCCGCAAATGGCTGGTGGAATCATCCGGCCCCTCCATTGTATGAATCAGATCGGGGTTATCCTCCGGCACGAGATCTTCAAAGAAGCGGTGGAGATCGGCCCGCGCAGTCGGATCGGCATTTTCATAGATCACCAGACTCGCGCTCGTGTGTTGTAAAAAAACCGTCGCTAGTCCCGTCCGGATACCGCTTCGACGGACGAGATCCTGTATCTCGTCGGTGATTTCATAAGTTCCCTTTCCCAGAGTAGTGACAGAAAAATTCTCCGTGAGTGCAATCATAGTTCCTCGGTGAAAACACCCTTGAAGGCTCCAAGGGCGATCAAGAGCCAGCCAGCCATTAGCAGCAACCCTCCTACTGGGGTGATGGCTCCCAGCCAAGGAATATTTGTTAAGGCCAAGACATAGAGGCTTCCCGAAAAAAAGAGGATTCCTACACAAAAACAGAGAAAAGGAGGGGCGTTGACGGTACTATTCCCCGTTTTTGTTTGGGCCAGCATCATTAGAACCGGCGCATGAACGAGGTGGTAGAGCACCGCAGTATTCCATACCAAAATCATATGATTCACGTTGAGTATATGCTTCAGGGCATGAGCCCCAAAAGCACCGAGAGCAATGCCAAGAAAACCCGTGAGGCCAGCCACGATGAGTGCGGCACGGCGATTCACGTCAGGCACTGGGGTTACTTGACTGCCACGACAAACTCCTCAGGGAATTTCGCCAAGAAGCTCTGAACCGGCCAAGAGCAGGCCTCTCCAAAAGCACAAACCGTGCGGCCAGCTATATTGTCAGCCACATTTTTGAGCGTGGCCGGATCCTGCTCGATCCCCTCGCCCTCAAGCATTCGGGTGGTCATTTTGTTCATCCAAAGGCTTCCCTCGCGGCAAGGTGTGCACTGACCACAGCTTTCGTGGGCATAAAACTGATTCAGATTGTTCAGTGCCCAGAGCATGTCGCGCGTGTCATCCATCACCATGACACCACCGCTACCAATCATGGTGCCGGCAGCAGCAAGAGTGGATGCATCCATGACAAGATCAAGCAGGGGAACATCCTTGTCGACCATGGCACCATCAGCACCCTTGACCTTCATTTTGAAGCTTTCACCGGCACGGAGAAGTTTGGCCGAACTGCCACCGGGAATGACTGCTTTCAAGGTGCGACCGGGCTTCAGGCCACCACAGACATCGAAGATCAGTTCGCCCAGAGTCACACCCCCAGCCGGAATCTCATAGGGGCCGGGACGCATTACATCACCGGAGACGCACATCACACGGGTACCACCGTCTCCGGGGGTACCCATCTTGGAGTATTCATCACTTCCTAACCTAAGTATCTGCTTGATGTGACATAGGGTCTCCACATTATTGACTATCGTCGGGGACATGTAGAGGCCAAGAACAGCAGGGAAGTAGGGAGGCTTGATGCGGGGATAGGGACGCTTGCCCTCCAGTGATTCGATCANNTCTCCTCGCCGCAGATGTAGGCGGCTGCACCCTGGTGAACATGCATATCGATGTCAAATCCGCTGCCGAGGATATTCTTTCCCAGAAACCCCTTGCTCCGGGCTTCCTGGAGGGCCCTTGTGACTATCTCCGCAGCCTTTGGGAATTCGCAGCGAATGTAAATGTAGGCAAGATGAACATTAAGGGCGTAGGCTGCGATAGCCATTCCCTCGATTAGTTGGTGAGGATCATCGTGGAGGATGTAACGATCCTTGAATGTACCTGGCTCGGATTCGTCACCATTGCATACAAGGTAGTGAGGCTTGCCGTCATCACGGCGTATAAAACCCCACTTGACTCCGCAGGGAAATCCGGCGCCGCCACGGCCACGAAGATTGGCCTTTTTGACCTCATCGACAATCTCCTCGGGCTTCATCTTTAGTGCCTTCCTGAGTTCTTCATACCCCCCATGCTTGAGATAGCAGTCTAGGTCGGGAGTGTAGCCCTGTGTCCAGGCGTACTGAAAAACAACACGGCGTTCCTTAGGGTGAGGCGGAAGAAGAAGGGATTTCATCAGTCTGTATATAAATTCATGCGTACTTTTTTAGGATTCCCGGAACGTCGGCCTGGGTCACATCCTCGTGCAGGTCGTCATTGATCAGGAGAACGGGAGCGGAGCCACAGCTCGCCAGACATTCGACGAATTCGACACTGAATTTTCCATCGGGACTGGTCGGTAAACCATGGTGGTGATCCGCAGCAGGATCAATACCTACGGATTTGCAGAACTTCTCTCGCACTTCATAGCTACCTGCCATTGCACAGGAAAGAGTACGACAGACCCGTATTATGGTCTTGCCCGGAGCCTGCTGACGGAACCAGGGATAGAAGGTAACGAGTTCCAGAATATTGATTGGTTCGAGATCCAGACGCATGGCAATCCAATCCACCCCGCTTTCATCGATGAAACCGAAGTGATTCTGCCAGAGAANNGTCTTGGAAGAAACCAAAAATAGAGGAGATCGGAAAGAGCGAAATCGCGCAGAATCGACTTCAAGTCGTTCTTTTGTCCCTTTTGGTTAAAA
The DNA here is from genome assembly GCA_003136515.1 of Spartobacteria bacterium. The sequence goes on along the minus strand of PLEU01000103.1, from coordinate 850 downwards.
AAACTCGCTTTCACGTCAGTGCAGCTTCCAAAACATAATGACTGTGATGATGAGTCCGATGGCCGCGATCAAGTGCCGAACCATCTTCTGTGACAGACTCAGTGAGTAGGTTGCTCCTACATAATACCCCGCCACGGCACCAATGGTCATAATGCCCATCATGGGCCAGTTGATAAGGCCGCTCGCCGTGAACCACATCGCCGCAACCAGATTGATCAGCGAGCCGAGGACATTTTTGAGGGCATTCATTCGGTGAATATTGTTGAAACCGAGAAAACCCAGCGATGCCAGCATCAGGATACCGATGCCCGCCCCGAAGTAACCCNNAAAAGGTGGGACTTCTTCAGTGAAGTCACTCCTACAGTCATGAACTGATGCGCCACGCGGCGTCTGACCAAACCCTGAATCATGAAGAGGAGTGTGGCAAAGAGGACGAGATAGGGCACCAGCAATGCAAAGGTATTTGCATTTCCATGAGTGAGCAAAAAGCTTCCAAGCCAGCCTCCAATGAGGCTCACGGGAATGAAAGTACTGAACCAAGGGCGCACCTCCTTAATATTTTCGCGAAAACCGTAAAGACTCCCCGCAGTTCCTAGAACGAGTGAGAGTGTGCTGGTGGCATTGGCAATCACGGGAGAAACTCCGAAGAGGATGAGGACCGGAAAGGTGATCAAGGTCCCGCCACCCGCCACGGCGTTAATAATCCCAGCTATGAAAGCCGCAAATAGCAGCGCGAGGAATTCAACGGGTGACATCGTCGGTTTCTAGCAAAGTGGTGATATGATGGCTATGCGCGAGTAGACTCCATCGGCTGGAAGTGAAGTCTATTTCTTCTTTTGCTTCCGGGCTT
>PLEU01000084.1 GCA_003136515.1 Spartobacteria bacterium | reverse complement strand
CACCAGCAACCAACTGAAGGAAGCAATCGGGTAATCATTGGCCCCAGCGGGATCGGTAATGAAGGCACGCAGATTCTCGGGCAGATTCACCGAAGCCAGAGTGGAAGCTCCGCTTTCAATGGTCGGAGTGATGAAATTTCCCGCCTTATTCTGAAGGGAGGCCATCGTCAGCTTGTTATTCACGGCATAACCAAATTCCACGTATCCAATCGAACCTGGATTTTGTTTGATGCTGGCTGTCACACCTTCATTTCCTTTCCCTGCTATGCCTACGGGCCAGGTGACCGATTTCCCGCTTCCCACCTTCGAAGCAAAGTCGGAACTCACTGCGGCAAGGTGCGCCGTGAAAACCCCTGTGGTTCCACTACCGTCGGAGCGAGCGACAAATGTGATCGGTATATTGGGAAGTTTCAGACCGGGATTATTCTTTGCAATTAGGGGATCATTCCAGGACGTTATCGTACCCAGCATAATTCCAACATAGGCGTCACGGGAGAGCTTTAGACTGTCCTCAATGCCCGGAACATTATAGGCGAGTACGATGGTTCCCGCAGTTACAGGAAGCAAAAGCACATTCCCGCCTGCTTTGGCAATATCAGCATCGCTCATTGCCACATCACTGGCCCCAAAATCGGTAATATTCTGAAGGAATTGGGTGATGCCTGCTCCGCTACCCACAGACTGATAATTCACGCGCACGTCAGGGTTGCTTTTCTGCAAATCAGAAGCCCAGCGCTGGAGAATCGGGGCGGCAAAAGTGGAACCCGACCCGGTAAGGGATGTGTCAGCGTGGAGCTGAAATCCCGAGGATGCAAGAAAGGCACATGCAAGGGCAACGCGGGTCATGGGCATGAATGTGATCATATACATTTGGGGAAGACCTTTAATCCAGAGGGAACCGCTTCTGGAAGACAAATGATTTCATGTGACAGTCTTGTCACATTGAAAAATTCAGATAGCGGCGAAAATTCCAGATAGCACGAATTCAATACGAATTAATCCTTTATGATGAAAGCATACCCGTCTCGTGACCCACTAGGTTTCAGGAGAAGGATAAACAAATCTTTCCTAAAAACACGATAACCAGCGCATAAACACAAATAACACCAATGTGCTACAAAGTGTAATTTGTGTCACTGGTCAAACTTATAGAGCCTTAGGTTTTGCTGCAATTCTCCTAGAGTGATGCGGTCTCTTTGGGAAGAAGATGCCGGTAAATGGACATTGTTGAGAGTAGGTTGCGCGAGTGCTATCTGTTGCCCATGCGGATTCCGGACTCTATATTTCTAAGTATCCTTTCAACTTCAGGTGTGGCCCCCTCGACATCGATACCACCAGCATTCTTTAGGATAGTCCATTTGTTCTTAAGGGGCATGAAACCGAAATCAGCAGCCATTGAAAGCAACTGGGAAAATCTTGGCCTAAGTAATGCTTGGCGCATATACACCGCTTCACTGGCCTGAGGATTCGACCATACAAGACCTGGGTATTTCTCTTTGAGGGGGGTCTTTGACTCTGTCATATAAGTTTTCCTCTCCTCAGTGAAGATACCTCAAAAACTACTCCCTGACAATGTGGAGATTGGCGTGCTTGAGTTCCGGGGACAGACGACTTGGAAGCGATCTTGTTCACCAAATTTGCGCACCACATATTGTGGCTGTGGGTGTCAACCCGATAGGCATGTAACTTTCTAAAATATTACATTCTTTGCTACCTTCTCGCATTCCAGGACTGGGAGCCGTAGCGAGTGGAGAGGAGGGCAAGGGCATCGCTCCTCTGAACCTCTCCCAAAGTTATTTGAGTAACTGAAGTACTAAGTGCCAAGGCAAGATGCTTAGGTACTTGCGATGGAATGGCCAGAGTATCCGGACTCAGGAGGATCTCAGTTCCCTGGAGACTCCCTTGGTAGAGGAGTGACCCAGCACTCCGGCGCTGAGCTCCACCTAGAATCTTTCTCCCCTCCAGCAAAAGGTCGTTGCGAGCCGGCGCAGTGAAGCAGGAGGCACCAAGAAGAACCTGATCTTCTCCAGCAATCCGGATTTTGGAACGGGAAAATCTCTGAATCACCTCCGCCAGAAGAGCATGAAGATTTTGATAGAAAAGCGCTGGCGGAAGCGAGGCTGCATACTCTTCTTTTGGAATCATGAGGGAGAAGGTCAGGTCACTTCCATGCTGCACAATCCCACCACCTGTCCAGCGTCGCACTGCAGGCAGATCCGGATGAAGACTCCTGACTTCGGAGAGCTTCTGAAAATAGCCGAAGGTAACGCAGGGAGAACTCCATCGATAAAAGCGCATCATGGGACGGGAGACACTTCCTAAAAGTATCTCATCAAGAGCCATCTGCATTGCTCCGTCAAACGACTCCACCGGAGGCATAAGATCCAACTCCTTGAACATTTTCCCATGATGACCAATCCAGTTGAGTCCTTCAACATCACTCCTGAACGCCAATAAAGTATTAACCTCACCTTTTGCTTCCCCATCGATCTGTCACTGCTCTACGGTTGAGCAATGGCGAAGTCAGAATCTGAAGGAAAAGGCGTGCTCGGAAAAAACCTTGGAAAGGGCTTAGGGAAAGGGCTTGGAGCTCTCATTAACACCCGTGTGGCAGCCCCGGTTCCTTCCGAAGAACAGGGTGAGCGCATTCAGCAGATCCAGTTGGATCAGATCGTCCCAAGCCCTCTTCAACCGCGCACCGAGTTTCCAACAGAGCAACTTCATGACCTTGTCGAATCCATCCGCGAGCGGGGCATCATCCAACCTCTCATTGTCCGGCTGGCGGGAGGAAAATATGAGCTCATCGCGGGGGAACGCCGCTTCCGCGCCTCCCTTGAAGTTGGCCTCACCGAGGCTCCTGTTATCATTCGCAAGGCGAGTGATCAGGAAGTCCTTGAGTTGGCCCTCATCGAAAACCTCCAGCGCGAAGGGCTTAACCCCATTGAAGAGGCCTCAGCCTACAACCGACTTTCCAAGGAATTTCACCTAACTCAGGAGGACATCGCCCGACGTGTCGGCAAAAGCCGTGCCGCCGTGGCCAATGCCATGCGACTCATGGAACTCGATGGCGAGGTTCAAGTCCATCTTACCCAAGGACGTCTCACCGTCGGCCATGCGAAGGTGTTGCTGGGTATTAAAAATCCTTCCGAACAGCGTCTCCTGGCCGAGCAGATCATCCGCCGAAACGCCTCCGTCCGGGATACCGAGGAACTGATCGCCTCTCATCTCGCGGGAGTTGGAGGGAAGAAAAAGCGAAGAGAGGGACAGGGTCGAAGGGAGGCAGAACTCCCTCCAGCCCTCAAACATCTGGAAAATAAACTTCAGCACCGCTTTGCCACACGGGTGACGCTGCACCACAACGAGAAAAAAGGACACATTTCCATTGAGTATTACGGTTCGGATGACCTGCATCGGCTTTTTGGTGAATTTGGAATTTTGACAGATTGATGCTATACACAGAGCCATGAGCTTTTCAGTGTTGACGCGACATTTTTTTGCCGGGTTGGTGCAAAGCATCGACTCCGATTATTTCCCGCGCGGCTTGGAGGAGACACGGGCTATGCCGGAAAAGATGGAATGGGGCCGCGCCCTTCCCTTCATCATACTTCACCTTGGCTGCCTCGGGGTCTTCTGGGTTGGATGGAGCCCGGTGGCCGTCGGAGCGTGCATTTTACTCTATCTGCTGCGGATGTTCTTTATCACCGGAATTTATCACCGTTACTTCTGTCACAAGTCCTACAAGACAAGTCGTCCTGTGCAGTTCCTTTTTGCACTTCTGGGACTTCTCTGTGTGCAGCGGGGCGCACTTTGGTGGGCTGCGGTTCACCGACACCACCATGCGCACTCCGACGAAGAGATCGATGTGCATTCCCCACGGCAGAAGGGTTTTCTTTGGGCTCACATTGGCTGGATGACCAGTAGTCGGAACTTCCCGACCGATTACAAACTCATTCCCGATTTGGCCAAATTTCCGGAGCTCGTCTTTCTGAATCGCTTTGACCTTATCGGCCCCCTTCTACTGGCGTTGCTGACTTACGGGTTGGGATCGGGGCTGCACACCCTCTACCCGGCCCTTCATACTTCGGGAGCCCAGATGCTGATCTGGGGAGGTTTCATCAGTACTGTATTGTTGTTTCACGGAACCTGCTGCATCAATTCGCTCGCCCACGTCATTGGCAAGCCCCGATATGATACCGGGGATGACAGCCGCAACAGCTTCCTCTTGGCCGTAATCACGCTCGGCGAGGGATGGCATAACAATCACCACCGCTACCAATCCTCCGCCCGCCAAGGCCTTTACTGGTGGGAAATTGATCCCACCTACTACACGCTTCGGCTCCTCGCCTCCCTTGGCATCATCAGTGAGCTTAAGAGAGTTCCAGAAAGCGCCTATCACCAAGACAACATGCTCGGTTCATAGATTCATGATATCTGCTTTGCCCACCTCCGAGGGAAATGGATACCCACATCCTGCAGATGAGTTGATCGCTGCAATGGAGCGGCTTTACCACTACAGCATGACCACCACTTCGGGTGGCAATCTCTCCATTCTCGAAGCTGGTGGAGCTCTCATAATTGGCCGAACGATCCTCGATGCCTTTGACCGACTCAAAGTCCTGGAACAACTTCCCAAGCAGTCATTAATGCCGGCTTTATTGGACCGCTCAAATCCATGAGCGATCAAGTAATCAATGGACTCATCGAAGTATTTCTAGAAAGGCCACAGCGAACTTGACCCCATCTTTTCACAAACCCCGCGTCGCAGTGATTGGGACGGGGATTTCTGGTCTCTCCTGTTCATGGGGGCTGCGGGACATTGCCGAACTGACTCTTTTCGAGAGTGAGAAACGACCCGGGGGACACAGCAACACCGTATTTGTTGAGGAAAACGGTCGTACGATCCCCATTGACACGGGTTTCATAGTTTTTAACAAAGTTACCTATCCCAATCTCTGCCGTTTATTTGAAGAGTTGGGCATCGCTATCAAACCAAGCGAGATGTCCTTCAGCGTGCAGTACCCTTCCCGCGGTCTGGAATACAACGGTATGGGCCTTAACAAGCTCTTCGCGCAGAGGCGCAATATTGTGAATCCGCGCTTTCTTGCCCTGATAGGTGAAGTACTACGATTCTTTAGCGTCGGTAGACGCTGGCTTCGGCAGGAAAGGGAAGCAGGCCAGCATGGGGAGGCAGATGAGGATCTTGCAGCATTTTGTAAAAGGCATCATTTCAGCGCCGATTTTATCAATCTCTATTTGGTTCCCATGAGTTCAGCCGTCTGGTCCACAGAGCCCGGCCGTATTCTTGATTTCCCGGCAGCAACACTTCTTCATTTTTTTGAGAACCACGGTTTTCTTGGGATCACCACCCATCATCCATGGTTTACCGTCGACGGCGGTGCTCGCAAGTATGTCGACAAGATGCTTCATGCGCTCGGCACACCACGGCTTGGTAATCCAGTTACGTGTGTCGAGGAATCACCGGACGGAGCATGGGTGACGACGTCCTCAGGATTGCGGGAGCGCTATGACTTCGTCGTCCTTGCATGTCATGCCGACCAGAGTCTGGCACTGCTGAAAAATCCAACTGGGGAGCAGCAACATCTTCTCTCTCCGTTCCGATATCAGCGGAATGAGGCTCTGCTCCACACCGATTCCTCAGTAATGCCGCGGAGGAGAAGGGCGTGGGCCTCCTGGAATTTCAAGTTGCTGGAAGGTCCTGAATCTCATCGTCAGGCAACCACCCATTATTGGATGAATGCGCTTCAAGGCGTATCCAAGGATCACGATTACTTTGTATCGCTTAATGCGAGTGGGCAAATTGCTCACGACAAGATTATTTACCGCACAGATTACGAACACCCGATCTTCACGCTCGACGCACTCCGGGCACAGCGGGAATTGCCCATCCTCAACCGAACCGGGAAGATCTTTTTTTGTGGCAGCTACTTCCGCTATGGATTTCATGAAGATGCCTGTGCTGCCGGATTTGACGCAGCGACAGCGGTGAGGAAGGTTTTTCCCAAACAGGTGGAATGAACTCCTGTCTCTATGAATGCACGGTCTTTCATCGGCGCCTGAACCCGAAGCGTCATGAATTCCTTTACCATGTATTCTACCTGCTAATTGATCTCGATGAACTGGATCTGATCAACCGGGGACTAAGACTGCTTAAGATCAATCGCCCCGGAATCTACAGTTTCCGTGAGAACGATCATATCAGTCATGGGGCTGAATCAGCGCGTGAAAATATCACCCGCTACCTCCGGATGGAGGGAATCGCCCAACCGATAGGGCAAATTCTGCTTCTGACTCTGCCTCGAATCCTAGGATACATCTTCAACCNNACCCCATCTCGATCTACTTTTGCTACGATTTCGATGGCAATCCCATCGCGGCTGTTGCGGAGGTCGGCAATACCTTCGGCGAGTGGAAGCCATATCTGGTCCCCCCCGATCCGAATGATCCTCAAAACTGCTTTCACACACGGGTCGTAAAACATTTTTATGTCTCTCCCTTTTCCGATCTCGATCTTAGTTTTGACTTTCGCTTCCATCTTCCAGGCGGGCAACTCCGGGTCGACATTGATGATTACCGGGACAACTCACCCGAACTCATCAGCACCCTCAAGGGGAAGCGGGTGCCGCTCTGCGATGCGACCTTGCTGAGATTCTTGTTAAAATATCCTCTCCTGACGCTGCAGGTCATCTTTGGCATTCACTGGCAAGCCCTCCTGATCTGGTTTAAGGGTTTAAAAGCTCATCCCAAAGAAGCCGAACCCCATCTCCAGCAGGGAGTTCACCGGCCTCATAAAAGTCTGATAAAATCACTCGCCAACACCCCCTCTTCCTGCGCCCACTCTGAATCCACAGATACCACGAAAAACCAGCCATGAGCACGACCGAATCCGAAGCAAAACACGATCTTCCCCAAAGCCAGCAGGAATTTCAGCACAGCCAGCAAGAGCTCCTGCGCAGTATCGCCTACAGTCTGAAGGCGATCCATTCTTCTCTGGAGCAGCTAACGGGAGCTGTGGAAGGGGTCGCGGAATCCATTGAAAAGGCTCACGAACCCGAGGGAGACCTCGGTGTTCATCTCGTTAATGCATTGAAGGATCTTTCCACTTCGCTTCATAAGCGTGCCCAGCAGGAGCGCGCCCCTCAACCGCAGCCACGACAGCAACATCCGCAACCAAATCGGCGGGAGGATCGACCCAGCCAGCTTCTACGGATGGAGAATCGCCCCCGTCAGGATCGCCCTCCCCGGGAACCGGAACAGGCTTACTCCCCTCCCTACCATGAGGATAACTCGCATGGTCTCGCGGATGTATCCGAGGACTCTTCATCCGGCTATGATGATGCAGAGCCGCAGTCAGCTCCTTCAACTGAATCTCTGGACTCAGAGCCCTCAGTACGTCCATCTGAACTGGGGCAACAGCCCGATCCACGTTCTAGACAGCGGCCACATCGCAACCGCCGGGGAGCACAGGGCAAAGCCCCAAGGCAGCTACCCCCGGTTGCTCAAGAACCCTCATCCCCTCCACCATCGGAATAATCAGACTAGGGAATCCCGGCCACTAGAATAAGCAGCCCGGCTGGCGTTAACGAATCGCTGAACCTTACCGGGATCTTTGCGGAAGCGTATAGGTTTTCCGTTCTCATCCAATAGATTGGTGGCCGTGCAGGTATCGACTCCGGCTGGTGAGGTAAGATGCACCCCTGCGGCAACATTTTCAGGGGAGAGGCCTCCTGCAAGTATGACGGGCAAGGTGCTTTTCTCAACAAGGTCACGTGCCACCCCCCAGTCGCAGATCCTGCCCGTGATGCCGACATGTCCCGCCACTGGCTGCTCCTCTCCCTGAACCAGCCACGTATCGGTGAGGAACCAATCACTCACGCACGCCAGTCTGCGACCGAGATCCAGACTTGGCACTAGTGATGCAAAACCTGGCGGAGCTATTGGAATTGATCGCATGATCTCCACACTGGGAAAGCGCTTTTTCACCCCTTCCTGCAAGGCGATGGCGGCGGCCACAGCAACTTCATCCACGGCAGTACCGATGATGAGGCTGTCACAGAAATGAATGATCTGGGGAGTATAATAATCGATCACTCGATGTACGGCATCAGGTTCGGCAAAGAGCGGGATGATGCTACTCTTGCGTCCGGCTTCATGGATAACGCCCACCGATTCATGGAGCGCGGGAATCTTCCATCCGTCCGTGGAAAGAATAACCCCACCGATATGATCGACTCCACACTCTGCCATGAGCGCAGCCTCTCCCGGTGCCTGAATTTCATAAACTTGGACTATCATTGTCGTGGCATCATGATTGGCGAGCTAATGAACGGAGAGAATAAACCATATTGGAGCGGACGCGGGGAATTCTTTGCCGGAAACAAACGGCTATTCTTTCTTGCCGTACTCCTGAAGGTAAAGATCATGGCCTCTCATACAGGCGTTACTTCCATGTTTCATCTTCAATCCATCCACGATTTTAGAAAGGAATCTTTTTTGTTCCAGATCACGCGTTGAGTTCGCGAACGACAATCGGCTTTGAAATATCCCGTCATAGATTCCGGAAAGCTTCACACCGACAAGCCGAATTGAGCCACGACGCTCCCAGGCTTTTCTCTGGAGACGGTAAAGAACAGGGTAAACTTCACTTTCGAGGTCAGTCGGCTCCTCCAGACTTTCCGATCTACGAAACTCTTCAAAATCATGATGGCGAAGACGCACCTCAACAGTGCGAACCGCCTTCCCATCGGATATCACCTTGGAAAGGAGTGTATCCGCCATATTCTTGAGTTTGGCACCGATCCATTCTTCATCAAAGATGTCTGCTTCAAAGGTTTCTTGTACGGAATAAGATTTTGCATCCGAGGGTTCTGGAATGACTGCCCTCATATCAATTCCACATGCAAGCTCCCGAAGTAAAAGCGACTGACTTCCGACACAACGCGCGAGCCGATGAAGAGATGCACGGGCAATCATTCCGATATGGGTCAACCCAGCATTGTTTAGAACCGTCGCAAGCTTCGGTCCAACACCCGGCAGCCACTTGTTCTCCAGAGGGTCAAGAAACTCCTGTTCCTTCCCTCGCAAGATTTTCCGAAACGCGGAGGGCTTGTTCAGTTTGGAAGCAATGGCAGAGACTAATTTATTAGCGCCTATGCCAACGGAAACAGAAATTTTCAGACTGCTCTTGATGGCATTGAGGATTGTCCATGCAACTTCAGAAAAACTCTCTTCATTTCTCTCTCCAAGGTCAAAGTACCCTTCGTCGATAGACGCTAACTCGACCAGTGGAGTGTGGTCGTAAGNNACCTTTCATACTTTTCAAAATCTCCAGGAAGCAGGAGTAGATTCGGACATATCTTCCTCGCCTGAGTGGTCGGCATCGTCGTGTAGATCCCAAGTTTCCTCGCCTCATAGGATGCGCTCGCGACGACACCCCGTTTTGAGCCGCCCACTGCCACAGGTCGTCCTCGGAGTCTTGGGTCCGAGGCTTGTTCAACACTCGCAAAGAAGGCATCGGCGTCGAGGTGGATGATCACTGGAGGTCATTGCCGCGAGTGATTGATCCGGATCAGGGCTCGGAAAACCCCCTGGATCACAAGTTCCTGAGCGGGGATTAGATCGGGATATTCCGGGTTCTCAGCCCTGAGAAAGGGACTTCCACTTCGGACCAGATAACGCTTCAGCGTGACATCCCCGTCGATGAGAGCTGCCACGATATCGCGATTTCGAGGCTCAGCCAGTTCCATGATCACCACATCACGATCAAGAATGCCTGCTCCGATCATCGAATCCCCCCTCACTTCCAATGCAAAGGTGCGGGAATTTTTTGGGAGTTGGAGCGTATCCGGATTGACCGTAATGCAGCGTTCCCTTCCCTGCTCCTGCCCCTCGGGAATCCCTGCCGGAATCATACCTAAGAGGGGGATTTCCATGAGGTCCGTACGGGACTTGAAATCGGGAAGTAGGATATTGCGGGAGCGACCGGACTGCCTGCGAATGGCTCCCTTCTTTTCGAGAAGATCAAGATGGCTAGAAACCGTGGCGGGAGAAGTGAAACCGAAGCGGTTCATGATTTCGCGAAGGGAGGGAGCTGTTCCCTTTTCGTTCAGGCATTCCTGAATGAAACTGAGGATCTGGCTTTGGCGGGACGTTAAGTTCATATGCCGTTCATATGTTCGGTATATGGATTTTGACTGTCCTGCAAGAATTTTTATTCTCTATGATTCACATGTTCCGGTCGAATGCCGAGGCCGAGAAGACGTGCAGGGATACGCTGAAGGAGCGGAAATGCAGAAAGAAGCCTTGCCACCAGGGGAACGGTGACTTCTTTTTCTCCCTGCAGCACCGGAAGGAGAAATTGATCCTGAATGAAGACCTGAAAACGCTGGGTCATGAGTGCGGGCCAGAGTCGCCTTTTTTCCACAGATGCCAGGATCGCCTCCGCTACCCTCCCCGAACGGAGAGCCTCAGTGAGCAAATTTGCTGCCGCCACCGCATCCTGAACGGCCAGATTGACCCCTACTCCTCCAACCGGTGACATTGCGTGCGCAGCATCCCCGATACAAAGCAATCCAGGAGAGTACCATTTCTCGAGGTGGTTAACCTGGACGGTGAGAAGTTTGATTTTTTCCCAGTTATCAAGTTCGCGCACACGTTCCTTCAAAAAAGGAGCAATTTCAGAGAGATTTTGTTGGAACGCACCGATCCCCTCTTCCTTCAACCTCGGCAGCGATCCCTTTGCAATGAGAAAGCCACATTGCCAGTAATCCTGCCGGTTGATCATCACGATTCCTCTCCCAGTCTGAAAATTTCCCAGACTTGTAAGAGGATCGTCCGGGTGCCTTGAAACTCTCATCCAGAGCACATCGAAAGGTGCGCCAAGATCCGTGACTGCCAATCCGCTTTGCTCCCGCACCAGGGAACCCCGTCCATCGGCTCCTATCACTAGATCAGCGATAATTTCCACAGGTCCCTCCGGTGTTTCGGCACGAACCCCGATCACCCGTTCCGTATCGCGCAGAAGACCGGTAACCATATGTTCCAATTTGAGATGAAAAAAGGGATATTTTTTCCCTTGCCCTACAAGGAAGTTTAGAAAATCCCACTGCGGAGTGAAGGCGATAAACTTGCAGCGTGTCGGCAGATGGGAAAAATCGGCAACAGTGAACTTGAAAGGCCCGATTTGAGCACCGACAGAGCTGTCTTCATTGTGCGGTAGTTTCAGAAACTCATCCAGAAGCCCTAGCTCGTTGAGTACCTCAAGCGTCGAGGGGTGGATGGTGTCGCCACGAAAATCACGAAAAAAATCTGCATGCTTTTCCAGCACCATGACTTCAACCCCGGAACGGGCGAGAAGGTAGCCGAGCATCACACCGGCGGGCCCCCCTCCGGCAATACAGCAGGCAGTTCTCATTCGCACCAGAGCCATTACTCCCTCCTCCTGATATTGAGCGCGGCATCCGCAAATGTGAAAAGATCATTCATGCGGTGTTGAATACTAAAAACTTATCCCCGGGGGGCAAAGCCAATGATGCCGTTTTGCAGATCAAACATCACATCGAAGGATTCGTAGAAATGGATCCCCGCATTGACGCCACCTTGAGGGCCACTGGCCTGAGTGATCCCTATTCTGTGGCCGGGGCCTGCGACCAGGGTCCAAGAGAGGGAGCCGCACTGCATGTGAAGTACAACTCCTCGGCGCAAGAGCCGACCAAATCTGAGGGCTGGCGGGACTTCGAACCCAACTGCTGTGTTGATCCCGGCACGCGGGGCACCTGTGTCCAGAATTGTCCCGGCTTTGCCCAAAGGATAAGTTCTTCCCCGATACTCAAGGGAGTAATCAGCTGTAATCACCTTCTGGGCAAATTTTCCACCAACTTTGTCTATAGGAAGCCGGATCGGAAAACGGCTCTCGAGGGCGGGTGTCAGACCCAATGTCAGACTGGGATCGCCTCCCACTCCCTGAATGGAAAAACCAGGCAAGACACGCCCTCCCGATCCGGCCGTGGCATCATGGACCAATCGGGATAATCCCACGTCGGGATTTGCAAGATCGGCTCCCATGGTTCCATAAAAATGCCCTCCCTGCTCCGGAGGAATCCCTGACTGGACAGCCGCCTGTAGGGATTGCTGCCACTTGGGATCTTGGATCCAACCCCCCCCGCGCTTTAGTAACCGCACCACCGCCTGATTGGCCGGAAAAGAGGGTGCCGAAGTCATGGAATGCCCGCTGGAGCCCACCGCGATCTGTGTCTGAACGGGTGTTATCTCACATCCGGTGACCGCGTAGTGAAGTGTTCGCGTCTGGCCTGCGGGTGTGAATTGACTCCCCCACCAAGGAGCCCCTTGGGTGTAAGCCGAAATGAATGGGGAACTTCCCGTGTCAAAAAGATAATTCACCGTGACACCCGAATTCCCGATGGAAACCGGGATGGATAGCCGCTCAGCTTCACCCACCATGACCCGTTGGAGGGGAATAGTCAGCGGTTGCCGGAGTGTCGTCTGCGACAAGGCCCAGTGGGAGCAAAGAAGGCTCGTTATCAAGATGTACACACAGGGGTAGCGATAGGTTTTCATGGAGAATCAGAATTTCCTTCGAGATGGGTTCATATGTGAGAATAAAAGAGGGTATTCGAAAAGTCCTCGCAGGCCACGTTGCGGAAGCTTCCTGCAATGTGGCAAATAGATTGTCGGAGTAATAGATGAAGATCATCTATGAGCGAGTCAACGGCATAGCCTCAAAGAGGAAGGGCTACAACCCCATGAGACTTCTGGACTTTGTAAATCAGGCAGTTGGGACGAAGTACCGTGAGCTATTTCCTTAGCGCGTCTTGTATCACAAGGGCTAGAAGCCCCAATCAATTATCCCCAACCCCTCTCTTCACAACAGACGCAGTCATTTCTGATAACATCTAAGCAATCTCACTGTTAGCCTCCGCGTAGATGAGATGCTTGGCCCGTGGACGATCCGCGCCATCGTGATAAAGCCAAGCCTTTTCCTGGAGTTGGCGGTCGCTAACGGTCATTCGCTCATGCTGACGCATGTGTTCCGCCCATGATTCAATCACGAAGGTCTCGGTGAATTCCTCAGGATCGGAGAGATTCTGAAAGATTCCCCACCGGATTGCACCATCACGGCGTCGTACGCGGGAGACGGCATGCATAGCTTCCGTGAACGCAGAGGCATTCTCAGGCTTGACCCGGTAAGTGATTGTCACAAGCACGGGTCCACGTTCGGAGGTTGGCTCCAAAAAGGTGGGCTGATCCGGCCAGTGGACGGAAGGATTGAGATCGCTATTTCCCACCCGGGCCATTGGAGTGAAGAAGGTCACGATCGCGTTTAACACAAGCATCCCCGAGGAAATAGCGAGCGATTCATGCAGACTGGTGTGGCTGGCCACCCATCCCCAGAGAGCACTGCCCAAGGCGATACTTCCTTGAAAGGACAGGAGGTAGTGGGCCAGGACTCGACCCCTCACCCATGCTGGTGAAAGCATCTGAATCGTAGCATTCATGGTGGAGAGAAATCCTATCCAAGCACCTCCTCCAACCATCAACGCCACCCCGATAAGAACCGGTTGGGTAAAGATCAGAAGCACCAATGTCGAGAGACAGAACAAAAGCGAGCCGAGGGCCAGCAGATGATTCTTGGCAAGCTTCTGTCTAATTTTGGGAAGCAAGATCGCGCCGATCACGGCACCGGCACCCAGACAACCGAGGAAGAAACCATATCCCACAGCACTGTGCCCGAGGATGCTCTTAACCACGAGAGGAAGGAGCGCCCAGAGGGCACTCCCGGAAATAGTGAATGCAGCGACTCTCAGGAGAATATGCTGAAGATCTGGGGAATGACGGACATAGCGGAATCCGGCACGGATCGCCCCTTCGACACGTTCGACCGGGGCCACTCCTTCTTTGGGGAGCCGACGCCAGCGACGCAGGACTTCCAGGACACCGAGAAAAGAAATGGCGTTGAGAAGAAAAGTAATTCCCACCCCCCAAGCCGCGATAATCAATCCTGCTAGGGCCGGACCAAGGGCCCGCGAAATATTAAATCCCGCTGCGTTCAGCGTGATGGCGGGTATCAACTCCTCGCGTGAAATAATCTCTGGCGTGATAGCCTGCCAGGCTGGCGCCGTGAGGACACCGCCGAGACCAAGGGCGAAGGTCAGGACAAGGAGCACCACCGGAGTCATCCATCCAATCAGAGTGAGAACGGCGAGAACTGCAGCCACGCCAAGCATCCAGGATTGCGCAACGATGAGGAGACGGCGGCGGTCCACCACATCGGCAATGGCTCCTGAAGGAAGGGCTAGGAGAAAGAAAGGAAGGCTCGAGGCGCTCTGAACAAGCGCCACGAGGAGACTCGAAGAAGTGAGCGTGGTCATAAGCCACGCCGCACCGACGCTTTGCATCCAGGTGCCAATGTTTGAGACGACCGAGGCGATCCAGAGATTACGAAAAAGCGGCTGTCGCAAGGGAGACCAGGCCGAGGGGGCCGGGGAAGCGGAATCGCGCATGGAGAACAATCTAAAGAATCATCACCCCAATCGCATAGAGACTTTTTATAGGCTTTTCGAAAAGTCTGCTCACCGACTAGCCACAAGAGCTTTGCAGGCCACCATATCCAGTTTGCCACTTGCAAGGATCGGCAAACTCTCCACCGTAATGATTTCCTTGGGGATCCAGAGGTTGGGGAGACCCGCCTGCTGAAGCTTCGTCCTGAGTTCTTCTCGATTGATGGGACGCGTGGTCAGTAACACAAGCGACTCCTCACCGGTCTCGCTAACCACACCCATCACACAATCCCGGTGATCCGAAGCATCATCCCGTGAGACCGCTTCTTCGATGGCACCGTGGGGAACCATTTCTCCACCAATTTTGGAAAAGCGGTTGGTACGTCCCTCAATTTTAAGCATCCCCTCCTCGTTGATGCTGACGACATCGCCGGTGATGAACCAGCCTTCAAAAAACTTATCAGCGTTATCCCCGACAGCGTATTGCGTGATGATGCTTATTCCCTTCACAGCCAGAACACCCCTAGGCCCTATGACGGGAAGATTCGTTAAGGGATCGAGAAGCTTGTAGGAGATGCCGACGACCATTCTGCCAACTGTTCCGAGCTCACTCCCCTTCTGGTCGGTATCCGCACCGATAACCTCTCCTGTCACATCCAATTGATTAAGAGAGACAACCGGGGAAGTCTCCGTCAAACCGTAACCCTCAAGAATAGGCACTCCGTATTTCTCCTGACAGGCTGTATAGAGGGACTCCGGGAGGCGCTCGGCACCCGCGATCACAAAACGTAGGGAGTGAAACTTCTCTTTGGGGATCTTCCGCAAGTACCCCTTCATAAAGGTTGGCGTAGCTGCCAGAATGGTGCCCCCCTCCTTCTCCGCCGCGCGTCCGATGGCGTCATAGTCGAATGGGGAGGCAGCCGTAGCTACCTTGCGCATGGTCAGCAGTGGAAGAGCAAATCCAAGGATCATTCCAAAGCAGTGGAAAAGCGGTAGGCAGGATAAGATGACATCGTTCTCCCTAAGTAAACCCGTCTCATTGATCTGGGTCACATTGGCCAGAATATTCCTGCTGGTGAGTTCCACCCCCTTTGGCATACCACTACTTCCACTTGTGAAGAGCAGGAAGGCCGAGACTTCGGGCTTGGTAACAAGCAGGGATGAAAGCCATGGTGCGAAAGCGGCGAAGATACCCGTGCAAGCGATGGTAACCTTGGAAAGGGCAGCGATTTCACTAGAGGCATCAAGGGTTTTCTCGGGCCAGGGAAAGGAGGTGAATTTTTTCTGGAAGGCCGGCACGGTGAGGAGTGTCTTCACCCCCGCCGTGGAGAGACAATGAGTGGCCGCAGCGGCACCCGAGGTGGGATTAAGATTAACCGGGATCTTCCCAGCGAAGAGAATGCCAAGGTTCACAATCGCTCCCGCAATTCCTGGTGGCAGCACGACGCCAATTCTCGCCTCATCCTTGGCGATCATCCTGATTCTGCGACCCATTGAAATACTCGCACCCAAGAGCTCAAACCCCCTCAACTTCTTTCCCTCCATGGCATAATCAGCAAGATAGACCTTGCCGGGATGACCGCTTAACTGCTTGAAGAATGCCTCCTGAAGGCTTTCCCTAAACTCCGGCCTCCTGGCAAACGCCTCGGCGCTCAGATGGGAAAACTCCTTGCGCAACTCGCTGCCAGGGAGTTCCTCATGAGATTCGCCAAAGGCAACCCGGACGGGCACCCTGAGTGTTCTGGGACGCTTGAAGAAATAAGCTTCCCGCTCATAAGAAAAGATCGATGACCAGAGACCATCGGTAATCACCGGAATGATCGGGCATCCAGCCTGCCGTGCGATTAGTTCATAGCCATGTCGCAGGCCCATCAGAGCCCCTGTCCGAGTCAGCTGTCCTTCGGGAAAGATACAGACGAGTTCTCCAGATTTAATGGCACCGGCGGCGGCGCGAATCGCATCCTTGGCCTTTTTTTCATCGACTGGAATTGCACCAAATGCACGGAGAATCGGACCAAGAAGCGGATTCTTAAAGAATGAAGAATAGGCTAGGAACCTGATTGGGCGCGGACAGGCGATTGAAAGAACAATGGCGTCAACATAACTGACATGGTTGGCGACAAGCAAAGCCCCTCCCTTTTCCCCGATGGGAGGGATGCGTTGCGAGTGCAGGGCGGACACTTTATAAAAGATACGCGAGAGGGCGAGCGTGATGATGCTCAGCACCTCCACCCTGAGCGTGTAGCAGGAAATGATCGCGGTGATCACGAGAATCCCCGAGAGCACGGCGAGCTGATAAGACGGGGGAAGGCCGAGAGTATCCGCCAAGAACCATTGTAATCCTATGGCGATCACACCTGTCAGACTGCTAAAGAGGCTCGACCCAGCGAGAATTCTTCCACGGCTGACTTCCGGAGAACGTTCGATCAAGGCGCTGCTCACCGGGACGCAATAGATTCCCCCAAAGATTCCGGCAATCAGAATAGCGCTGTATTGTGGAGATCCCTCCTTGGCTAGGCCGAGCAGGAGCAGTGCGATCGCCATGCCTAGAGCGGCAAAGGGGACTACGGCAAGCCTGATGCTCTGGCGCTTCATTGATCCAGAGATCATGCTGCCAATGCCGGTGCCCACTCCAAGCACCGCCATGATCATGCCGGTGGCGCTGCCAGTGCCGGCACCGCCTGGGTGGGCGATACGGGCAAGTTGGTTAAGGATGATTAAAAGCGCGCCTGCGATGAGATAGAAGACTCCCTCGGTGAGTGCCGGCTTGAAGATGCCTTCCGTCTTCCAGAGTACCCCAAAGGTGTCGATGTGACCCACGAGAGTCCTGACCGAGAATCTGAGGGATGGATTGGAGGATCCCTGCGGAAATCTTCGAAAGAGAAGCGCCGAGACAAGACAGATAAAAAGAAAAGCGCTCAGGATTACAACGGCGGCACCCCAGGGAGGATTGGAAAATTTTGGGGCTAAAGCATCGATTAAGATACCTCCCGCAAGACTTCCTCCGAGAATCGCTCCAATTCCCGTCATTTCGGTCCATCCGACAGCCCGCTGGATATTCTCCGGGCTCTGGATCTCCTTGATAATGGAGCGCTTGGCTGGAGTGTAGAGTGCCGCTTGGGTCGCTAGTAAAAAAAACCCGAGCATAATCAAGTGAAGATCGTGAATCGCCGCCGCCCCGATCAGGACAACCATGACTGTGATCTGCACCCAGAGACTCCATCGGATCACACTCCGTTTGGCGAAACGGTCGTTAAGGTATCCGGCAAGCGGCGAGAAGAGCACATAGGGCGCGACCAGAAGAAACGAAATCGTACTCACATAGTGAAGAGCCGTATCCGCAGGAAGGACGATGTTGACCAGTCCGATGAGGAGCAGCTTCGTGGCATTGTCGTTGAAGGCAACCTGGGTCTGAGTAACCAGGAGTTTGATAAAGGAGCTATTGAAAAGTTTCATCAGCTAGGTTGTGGCGTGTAAAAGCGATTGCCTAAGACCCGTTGGTTTTCCGAATAGGAACCAAAAAGCGCTGATACAAAAATGATGCGAGAATCGCGATGACGGCGACCACGATGAAGGCGGCGATGCGATAGAGCTGATCAAGGGTGGAAAGATCGTGAAAGAAGAGTTTGAGCAGCACGACAGCCAACAGGGAGATACTGGCATAGCGCACAGCTGCAACGCGCTTCACGATGCCAATAATGAGAAGAACCAGGGCGAAGAGAGCCCAGGTGATGCTATAGCTAAGATCACGGGCAAAATTTCCCTCGAAGTCAAAGGTGACTGTGAGCGATCCTGGAGAGCTGAAATAATCAGCAATCTCGATATTGAGAAGCAGGAAGCAGAGAATCGCTCCAAGCGTCCAGAGAAGCGGGGGTGCATTCTCCCCGGCAATCCTGTTGCGCGGCGGTGCCAGCAGATGGGCTGCTGTAAAAAGGGTGAGCGCTGTAACAGCATAGGTATAAAGATACCAGTTCCAGAACGGAATCCCGGAACGGACATGGTAGCTCAGAACTTCAGGATTGAGTGCCAGCCTGACAAATGAAGCGATCAAAAGCAGGCACCCGGCCAAGGGAAGCCCTCGATGCGGCACCTTGTGAAAGAGCCAACAGAGCGCCGCTCCCTCCAGTGCCCATCCGAGCGTGATCCATTGCCGATCAAACTGTATTGGAAAGATCAGGGTAATGAAAAGCAGGGCAACTCCCCCAAACCAGGCAAGCTGGCCATTGCGTGCCGGAGAGTCAAAGGGCATTCTTTTCACAAGCACCCACAGGCCAATGAGTGAGGGAACCGCGAAGATTGCGGGGAGAACTCCCATCATTCCATGCAGATCTGGGTGGT
>PLEU01000185.1 GCA_003136515.1 Spartobacteria bacterium | reverse complement strand
AAGGTTTGAAAACTACGCGACACTGATGTTTTATGGCATTGCCTTCAAGATGAAAAAAAGTAGATTGTCTTCCATGCAAGTTAAAATGCCAAAGGCGCCTGCGATCCTGTCAGTTTCGCATTAAAGCACTGAGCCTTTTCGCTTGGTGCTGGTTTATCCCCTCTCCGCGCAACGGCGGCCAGGCGCCGGGCACCCATTATATTATTCCATGCTGACGATTCGAGATTTGAAGATGACTTTCGGCGGACGCGTCCTGTTTGAAGGCGCCTCGTTTGCCGTGAATTATGGCGACCGTGTCGCCCTCGTCGGGCCCAACGGCGCCGGTAAGACCACCCTCTTCTCCATCATCCTTAAGCAGTTGGAGCCCGACGCCGGCGAAGTCGTGCGCGATGAATGGACCATGGTCGGCCACCTGCCGCAAGAGGCCGAGGCCAACGGCGACGAAACCATTCTCGACGTGGCCACCGGCCGCGTGGACGAACTGCCCCGCCTGGAAAAGCGCCTGCACGAACTCGAGGCCGCCAAGGACGTCTCCAGCCCGGAATATCTCGAGGCGCATGCCAAACATGACGCCTTGAATGATCCCCAGGTCGAAACCAAGGCCAAAAGGATGTTGCGCGGACTGGGGTTCCGCGACCAGGATTTCAACCGTCAGGCCCGCGCCATGAGCGGCGGGTGGATCATGCGCGCGCGGTTGGCGCGCTTGCTGGTCATGGAACCTGACCTCCTTCTGCTCGACGAACCCACCAACCACCTGGACCTGCTCGCGCTGCTCTGGCTCCAAAATTATCTGCAAAAATATTCCGGGGCCGTGCTGCTGATTTCACACGATCGCCAGTTCATGGACGAAGTCGTCACCCAGGTGTACGAAATCGCCGATAAAAAACTCCTGGCCTATGCCGGCAATTACGAGGATTACCTCCGTCAGCGCGAGGAACGCTATGAGCTGCAGCTCGCCGCCTACAAAAATCAGCAAAAGGAAATCCAGGCCCTTCAGGAATTTGCCGACCGCTTTCGCGCCGTGCCATCCAAGGCATCCCAGGCCATGAGCAAGCTCAAGCAGATCGAGCGCATGGAACTCATCGAGAAACCGCAGGCTCCGCGCAAACCCTTCCGTTTTCAGATCCCGCCGCCGCCCCGCGGCGGCCAGCGCGCGATCACCCTCGCCAGCATCCACATGGCCTATGGCCCCACCAAGGTGTATTCGGGCCTCGACCTGACCATTGAACGCGGCGAACGCACCGTGCTCGTCGGACCCAACGGCGCGGGCAAATCCACCCTGATAAAAATCCTCGCCGGCGTCGTCGAATGTCAAAAAGGCGAACGCGACCTCGGCCACAACGCCAAGATCGGTTATTTCAGCCAGCATCGCGCCGCCACCCTCGATCCCGAAAAAACCGTGCTCGACGAAGTCCTGGCCAGCGCCCCGGCCATGCGCGAAGACGAGGCGCGCGCCGTCCTGGGCTCCTTCATGTTCCGCAAGGACGATATTTTCAAGCTGACCAAAGTGCTGAGCGGCGGCGAAAAAAGCCGCTTGAACCTGGTCAAGTTCCTCGTGGACCCGCCGAACCTCCTCCTCATGGACGAGCCGACGACCCACCTCGACATCCATACCGTCGAGTCACTCATTCTGGCTCTCGGCAACTACGAGGGAACGCTCGTCTTCATCAGTCACGATGTCCACTTCATCCGAAAACTGGCGACCAAGGTACTCCATGTGAACGCCGGAACCGTCACGCCCCACCTCGGCACCTACGATGACTTCTTGGAACGCAACGGCGGACTGGACAACGAACGGGCAGCCCTCACGGCATGAGGCGGCGGATCTTTAGAGGTCGGATTTGCTCATTCTTCGGAAAAAAAATGCGGCGAACAGCCCCAGATAAACCAACGCACCTGCCGTGGCCTCAGAGGTGGAAAGCGGCATGGTAGCAGGGTCGGAGTAAACGATTTGGTTGACGGAATCGGGAATGGGGAGCGGCGTCAGGCCTCCCAACAGTTGAACTGGAAGAAACAAGAGCAACCGCACCTTGCCAACATTTAAATAAAAAATCCAGCGGAGCACCGATTCCAAAAAGAGCACATAGGCTAAAAAGCCTAGGGTGGCTAGAGCCGTCTGGCGGATCAACACCCCGGCCAAAGTTCCGAGCAGAAGGTAGCCGAGCGCTTGAAGGTAATATCCAAGAGCACACCCTATGGGCGGGAGATGAACGCCGACTTCATCATGGGCTTCCCAGGCCAGACCTAGGAGAAGATAGCAACTGGTCGCGGCAAGAGCCACGGCCATGGGCCAGACGACCTTGGCTGCAGCCACCTCGTAACGCGTTAATCCAAAAATAACGCTCTGCCGCAAAGTCCGATTGCTAAATTCCATGGTCATCATAAAAACCCCTAGTGAACCGAGGATGATGGCATTCATCCAGCTACCTATGTAGGCCAGCACCTGCCAGTTATGCGGAAAGTCGAAGAAGCTCTGGATCGGGTTGTTTACACCATAGGAATTTATAGTGGCTGCCTTGCCGATCGAACGGGCCAGATAAACCACTAGGACCAGAGCAACAGCATAAAGACACGCAAAGAAACGGAATGCGCCATTCGGGGCATATTTGCTCCATTCCATCTTTAACAAATGCAGCGGGTTCATTTTCGCGTAATCTCCAGAAATTCAACCTCCAGACTCTGCCGCTTCAGCACGAGATGATCCAGGACGATGCCGTGTTCGCAGGACAGTCTGTTCAACTCTGCATGATTGGTACCCGGTTCCAGCTCTAAGAGTAGACGATTATCCCTGCGGGTGATTTTCTTGACCAGAGAAAGACCGGAAAGAAACTGGAAGAGCTTTTCGCCATCACCCGCCCCTACTTCCACCGTGGGCCGGTTGCTGAGAATCGAGCCGATGGCACCAGTCGCCAATAGTTTCCCATTTTTGATGATGGCGACATGGGAGCAAATTCTTTCCACTTCATCCAGGATATGGCTGGCCATGATGATGGTTTTACCTTGGGCGGCGATTTTCTGGATGATTTCCCGAACTTCGACCATGCCTTCTGGGTCGAGGCCGTTGGTTGGCTCATCCAAAATCAAGACTTCGGGGTCTCCCACTAGACACGCTGCGAGGGCCAGTCGCTGTTTCATACCCAAGGAATAGGTCTTAAAGCGTGAACAGCGACGCTCCTTCAACTGCACTAGCTCAAGTAGATTGTCCAACGGGGGTTTGGAAACCCCTTTAAATGAGGCCACCAGAGAGAGATTCTGGTCCGCATTGAGGTAGGGATAAAAGTTCGGCGTCTCCAAAAAGGCTCCTATTCTTCGACGCACATGGCTCCCTTCCACGCCGTCAAACCATGTGAAGCTGCCGGCAGAGGGATGGAGGACATCAAGAATAATACCCAGCAGGGTAGTCTTGCCACTTCCGTTGGGCCCGACTAATCCGAAGATTTGGCCTTTTTCCACGGTTAGGTCCAAACCCGCCAAGGCCACTACGGAACCATAAACCTTTGTTAGGTCTTTTATGGTTAGAACCGACATTGCCAAACTGTATGACAGGCAACTCTCGGATCAATCCTTTTGAGAGTTGGAATGATCACGGTTAATAGGCAATCAGCTTTCACCTTGAGAAGAACCTCCTGACCTTTCTTTTTGGCTTTTACAACAAAGCTCTCCATGTTGTCGGCGATGTAGCTCTGGGTACAGACGGTCATCTCCATTACTAGGATCGACATCCTTGAGGGAGAGTTTCTCAGATCAAGACGTCAGATAAAGACATGCACACAATGAAACATCTATTAATAATCGTAGCGGCACTGTTCCTAACTGGCACATCTAAAGCCAGAATCTTGTGTGCGCCGTCAATCGAGTGGCTTGTGGATCAGTCGGACTCAATTGGAATCTACAAGGTCGGCACCCTGACCATCACGGACCGCCCAAGCGGAGACCCTCACCCAAGCTTTGGTCGTGCAGCACTCAAAGGTGAGCTCATCGCAACTGAAAAGGGGAAACCACCTTTTGGCTGTGAAGCCACCTACATGATTGTTCCCATAAGATCGGATACGGACATCGGGAAACAAATCGCCCAAGGAGATCTCTTAGTATGTTTTTTTCATAAAGTGGACGGTTTGGAGAAGGTATTGCGAACCTGCAATCTTACATCTCCCCCTCTTCGAGGAGATAACGTGTTATACTCCTCGACTTTTACCATTCTGAAAACCGAGGCCGATATTATTAAAGCTATCGACTCCCGCTTAAACTGTCAGGTTGCATCATACAACCCGGATTCGAGCTATCCTACAAACTGGATTGAAATTCCCATGGATAAGGAGGCATATGATTCCTTGCATGCTATGTCTGGAAGCTATCTCATCATTCCTCCGGATTTACAGAAACCCAATGCTGGAGTGACCAATGGCACCTCCCATTGAGATGAAGAGCGCAACACATTTCCTGTCTGTAAAGATTCTTGTGTCAACAATGGAGGATGTCCGAACAAGCGCCGCGTTTGGCCAAATCTTCATCTATACAAAACGCGCGGTTGATTGTTTTAGAAATTCCATATGATCCAGATCCTCTTGAACGCAACACTCATTTACGGGCTTTTCTCAGTCTTCACGCCTAATTCCACAGAAGAGAAGATTCAGAATTCAACCGAAATAGCAGTAGTGACTATTATCGGGATGTTCATTGCAGGGACTGTACTGCGGATCTATTTGGGCAAGTATGTCGGTTTAGCTGGGGCGGGACTGTGGATCTTCTTTGCGTTTCGATGGATAGGAAAAATTCCGGCTATGCTCTCGGTCTTGTCAGCCATTCTTGTCATGGCAATTAATGTAGTATGGGATCTATACTCTCGTAAGATATAAGTCTCCCAGAGACTCCCATCCGATGTCTGCGGAAGTCGGCGATGATCCCTATGTGGAGGCGGATCTTTTCCTTTTGCACTATCAGAGCGCATTATCAAGGCTCTATAAACCCCAGCGGTAAGGTTCCGTGGTCTCATTCGCAGTTTGGATGATTACAACAGGCATCGCTCTTAGTCCGATCATGATAAGGGTCGACGATGAGCCGAGCACGGAATTAGCATTCTCGGCTCCGCAGCGGTCGTGCGCCACCATTTCTCATGAATGATTTATCCGTTTTCCGCAGGCTTTATGCGCATTCCATCCAAGATGGTCTGCAGGCGTCTGGGGTGACGGCTCAGTTGGGGGTGAACACTGAACCTCCTGCTGCTGCGCGTGCAGCAGAGTCAGACGCAAGATCGCCTGCCTCAGCGCGGGTCAACACCCAGGGCGACTCCTGATATCTGCGAGGGTTCAGTTTCCTTTCATCCCCTTGGTATTAATGAGCTTGCTCACCGCGATCTCATTGAGCGTCACGGGATTCTGCTTGAGCAGTTCAGCCAAGTAAGCCTTGCCGATTGCCTGGGCGCGCTGTTTGCGAAGCTCGTTAATGAGAGCAGGTTTTACTTCATCGAGAGAAGCCGTGTAGGGCTCCTTCACTTCCAAGAGCCTGATGATGTGCCAGCCGTCGTTGAGGTGCACGGCGTCGGTCATAGATCCCTTGGAGAGTATGGTCACCTGATTGCGGATCTCGGGCTGGATCTGGGTCTCGGCCAGCCATCCTAGATCGCCTCCATGCACTGCACTGGCAGCCTCGTCGCTCTGGGATTGGGCGACGGTTGCAAAGTCCCCGCCCTTGAGGGCCTTTTTGACGGTGTCGAGCTTGGCTTGGGCCTTATCGTCAAGTGACTTATCAGCGCCCGATGGGTCTGCGATGTAGATCTGTGCCAGATGGTATTGTTTGGGGACTTGGAGAGCGTCCTTCTTCTTCAAGATGTCGTAGGCGGCCTGGATATCCACATCAGAGGGGTAGTCCTGTGGTGGTGTAGCAAGGGACTGGACATAAAGTTGCGTGATGGCCTGCTGGCGCAGGCGGTCGAGTTGTGTCACAACCTCGGGCTGCTGATCCCACTTCTTGGCAAGGGCCTCCTTATACACGAGTTGCTGGATAATGAGGCCCCTAACGTAGTCATTGAGGGCGGCAGGGTCGTGGGCGAGTTTGAGCTGGTCGCTCAGGGAAAGCTTCTCCAGCAGGGGCTTGATGTCCTCGGCCTTGACCTCGCTATCTCCGACCTGAGCGATCACGGAGGAGTCATCCGCTTTGGCAATGTTGGAAAGGCCGAGCAGGGCGAGGGCTAGGAATGGGACAATAGAGAGTATTCGTTTCATTGGAGGCAGTTTGTTCAAAGAGTTAAATTTCAATGGGTTCATTCAGAGTTTGCCAGCTTATAAAGAAGCGGATTAGGGATGCTGTTATTGCTTGGGGTTGTTGCCGATGCCAGCGTTGGCCGTATCATCGGGACGGATGGTCTGGTCGCTCAGTTTGTTCTGATAATCCTGCACCAGATTTTGGAACTTCACCTTGGTGATGCCGACAAAGGGTTCTCTTGCTGCGATGGCCGTTCCCAAGCCGAATTTGGCATACCGGTCTAGTACTTCATTGGCCAGCTGATACATCTCCTCGTTCTTCATCTGCTGATCAGCTATACGCCTGTCCAAAATAATGATCTTGGAGGCAAGTTCGGCGCGTTTTCCTTCGGTCTGTTTCGCATAGTCGGCAAGTTTGGCATAGCCGTATTTCCATTTTCCCAAGGATTCGCTCAGGTGGTTGATTTGCATGTCGTCGCTGTCCAGCTTGCTCTTCTGATCTGCGATAGTCTGATCGTCGGCCTGCTTCTGTGCGGTTGTTTTCTTGGTCAGATCATCAAGCTGGGTCTGTAGGTCGGCGATTTTTTCCTCATCATCGGATTGAGCTGCTTGAGCAATAGAGAGTTTGGCATTGGAATCACGAAGCTGGATCATCGTGTTACGCAGTGCCTCACGCAGCTTCTGCTCGACGGGACTCAGCTTGTCAGAGGCCCTCGTTGTGCTTACAAGCCCGGCCACCAAGAGCAGGGTGATCAGTAGGCTGGAGAGCACCGGGGTTCTTATCTGTGATCTGGTGGATGTCATGTAATTAGAAGCGAGAGTTGACGTCGATCTGGAGGATGTCCTCCTTGTACTGCGGTCCTGCAATCCCAGTTGCGCTCAGCCAACGGGCTCCGATGAAAACGTTCCGTGAGAGGGCGAGATTCCCCCCGATGGCATAGCCTTTCAGATTGGTGCCCCCACCGCCAAAATCGGAATCGCAGAATCCATCGATGACTGCGTCGGATTCTACATAACGGTAGCTGACACCGAAATCCCAGTCCCAGCGTTTCTGTAGAACGCCTGATCCCACTTTGAGTTGAATGATGCCCGCAGTGTTACCTCCTCCATAGGAGCCGTTGGGTCCGGAGTTGTTGACCGGCCCCTGAATCTGCGGCGGACCATTGTTGACGATGTCATTGTAATTCCAAGCAAGATTCTTATCCCATTCGCCCGAGACGGAGATAACGAAGGGTTCCCAGTGTCGATATTCCAAACGTCCGTTTACTGAGAAGATATGAAAAGGAGTGGCGAGACCGAAGTATTGATACTGGTTGATAGTGCCATAGCTATTGTCAATGGTGGCAGGGATATTGCGCAGGGCGATGTATGTATTACCCTTCTGGGCAAAAGAGGGACGGCTGTCGTCTGTGCTGAACTGGTCGGAGGCGCTGTAGGCGACCTGAGGAGCTGAAACTTCACCCTGCACATTCTGGAAGTAGTAATAGCCAACAGCCCCCTTGAAAGCGATGTCCTTCGTTATTTTCCAGTCGATACCGCCTTGAGCGGCATACAGATACTTGTCATCGCTTGCGTACTTAGGCTGTGTCGTGGAAGAGAAGTTTAGATCAGTGTTATAGACAGGGAAGAGTCCGCCATTCACGAAAGGTGTGAAGCCTTTGAAAATCTGATAGCGTCCTTGTGCCGCAATGCCGTCAAACCCGATGTCGTTGGCCCACATAATGGTTGTGGGAGTGTAGAAGGGGTTGTCAAAGCGGCCGAAGGTAATGGCTCCGAGTTTGTCCGGATCATCACCGACCTCGTATTTGAGGAATGCCCGATCCAGCCAGATGGCATAATCGCTGAAATTACCACCCTGTTGGCCGTAAGTGCCGGTAGTGCCAAGGGTCTGATTCTCTGATACCGGTGATCCGTTCTGTCCGGTACCGATACGAAATCCAGAAGTGAAA
This sequence comes from Spartobacteria bacterium, assembly GCA_003136515.1. Next base: position 1,632 of record PLEU01000185.1, on the reverse strand, counting down.
TTCTCGCCAAGATCCATGTCTGCACCGAATCGAAATCGAAGTCGCAGACGGTCTCGGTCCTGAGTCGTGTTGTAGGTGGGATAGCCGATCGGCGGAGACTGATTTCCATTGGCCTGGGAAATATTGATGGGCGATCCGGTGTTGATGGAATTGAAGTTGAGTGTCTGGAGAGGATCCGTGGAGTTGTTACTTGGATAGTAGTCGCCTTCATACCTGAAGCGGAAATCGGAGAAAGGGCGAAAGTTGGCCAGCCAGGATGGATAGTTGGGATTGGCCCATCCTTCGCTCTGGGCGGCAGCCATCACATCCTGCTTGATCTCATTACGCATCTCAGTCTTCACGATCTCTGGCACATAGGAAACACTCACGGCATCATCCGAGGATGGGGGCGCCGCAGCTTCCATGGCAGCCTGTTGAGCCGCCGCCGCGGTCTGCGCGGCCTGTTGGGTCAATGCAGCCTGCTGGGCCGCAACCTTGGCGTCATCTTGCGCCTGTCTGATCAGGTCGGCAGCATCCTCCTTGCTCAGGATCCCACGCTGCACAAGCCGGTTGATCAGATTAAGCGTGACGTTCTCGGAGGGTGGAACCGGCGGCGGTGCGCTGGCTGCCATCTTGTCAGGAGGCTGCTCGAGATTCGGTGGCTCATCGACTGGGAGTGGGGGTGGGGGTGTTGGGGTCGCCATGGTTTTCACTCCCAAACCCGCCGAGGTGGTCGCTCTCGAAGTATTAGTGGAACCCAGCCCGGACGTCCCTGCGCTGACATTGGTGCCTGTCCGGGCGATAGCTGCATTTGTTCCCGACGCTGTCTCGGAGTTGGTTGAAAGGCCGGGAGGCTGTGACGCATTGCTTGCCGTCGCGGCAGAGTCCGCCGTTACTGGCAGTNNGGCAGTGACGAACCTGTTGTAGGCTGGGACTGCTGATTGTCAGCAAGGACTTTGGCCAAAGGCTCCTGATTTGGTTCGGGTGCAAAGAGGGAATCCGCTGCCATTAGCGGCCATGATGTCAACGCAAACATCCCTAGAAGGATTCTCCGATGAGACTTCAAATAGGTCATGGGATTGGGAAATGTACTCATTCTCTTGTCAAAGTGTCTGCGGCAATATGCTGTGATGGAAATTCCTGTTTAGATCCGCGATCAGTTGGGTCGCCTGGCGGTGAAGCTCATGACAANNATAGGCATCGGCATTCCTTCCGGCGGGGGAGACTCGAGGGTGACATCGGAGAAAACCTCGGATTTGATGGCAGTGTCGAGCGAGGGATCCCCAGTTGACTGACCGAGCGAGACCTTGGAGATGTGTCCGCCCGAATCCGCCCAAATGCGCACCCTGACATGATCCATGACGGCGGCACGGGTCTTTTTATTTGTGCGCAGTATCTCGGCGACACGGCTCTGCACCCGGCCTGCGTAATAACCGTATTTTGAGCCTCCACCTCCACCACCGAAGCCGGATCCGCCGGCGCCTCCTCCATTGCCGAGTCCAAGACCCGAGTCCCCCTCACCCTTGATGCTGGTGGTGATGGGTGCGGCTTCAGGTTGTTTCTCGGGTGGTTTTTCAGTGGGAGCTGTCTCCTGCACAAATTTTTGTTGCTCAGGTTTGGGTGGCTCCACTTTCGGTGGCGGAGGGGGAGGGG
>PLEU01000168.1 GCA_003136515.1 Spartobacteria bacterium | reverse complement strand
GCTCTCGTGCCACGACTGGAGATGCGCTCTAGGGTGGCTTATGACATCCGCTCCATCTTCAATGCCTCGGACCTTCCAAGTGCTCTCCTCCGGCTCAAGGAACTCGTCGTCTTTTACTCGAAAATCGCCCCCAAACTCGCCTCTTGGATGGAGACCAATATCCCAGAGGGGTTGGCCATCTTAGCCCTGCCTCAAGCTCATCAGCGGCGTCTGCGTACAAGCAACGCCCTCGAACGCGTCAATCAGGAACTCAAGCGCCGAACCCGTGTCGCCTCNNTGGATCACAGGAAAAATCTACCTCAATATGAACCCTCTCGAACCATCACTTCCTTAACCCATTTTACAGAAATATCTTTACGCAGCCAGTTATGAGTGGCTCAACCAGTGGCGTCACGGTTTCCGGATGGTACTACTGTAATGTCGGCTCCCCAGGTTTTGCATCAGGATTCATTCAAAATCCACAGGATCAGGGGGATGTTCCAGCACTACGGATTAATGTGACTTCTCCTAACAATTACATTCAGGGTGATCTAGGTGTGTGGGGAGTCGGTCCTGATCTGGTGACTTCAACACCATTCCCAACCGGCTCTTGGCATAATATCACCGCCGTGATCACTGTATATGGATATCCCCAGTACTTTTTAGATGGAGTCGCATGTCCATGGGGGTCAAGTTCACCAACACCTCAGGTCGGCCCCTTCTCTTTTAATTGCAATTATTGTGTAGGAACGAGTTGGGAACAAAATCACCCTGTTTCAAATTCTGGTTATCTTCTATCTGGTGCTATTAGTGGGCTACGCTTCTATAGTCGTCCTCTTTCCGCCACAGAGGTCGCCGCCCTTTACAAACTGGACTCCATGCCTCCAAATGGCTTTCAGACCAACGGATTGGTGGCTTATTTTCCGTTTCAGGGGGATTTGAACGATTACAGCGGAAATAGTAATAATCTGACAAATATTACATCGGGCATCACCTTCGGAACAGACCGATTCGGAAATACGAATTCTGCCCTCCATATCGGAAGTTCCATAGATCAAGCTAAATCGGCAAATCCAATCGCGGTCTCCGGCACAAGCTATCGTACAGTCTCGATGTGGGTAAAACTTGATAACAGTAATATTGATAGCAATAATAGTGATCTTATAGAGTTTGGAAATCCTGCCATTAAAAATGGCGGCAGTTTTTCTCTCGGTATAGATCACGCTAACGGGGGAGATATTTATGAGCGGGGAGGATATGCGGACTTGGAACTCGCTGACCTTGGATTTCCATTTTTAGATTCATGGCATCATTTAGTTTATGTCTATAGTGGTTCGATATCAGCCGCTGAAATATTTATTGACGGCTCCCTTAGCACGAGCACGGTTCCAAACCAACTAAACCTGACCAATCAATTTGATACCGCTATCACTCCTCTCTATCTGGGTAAGAATCCGTATCATGGAGGAAAGGAGGGAGCGAGTATCTCCGACCTTCGCATCTACAACCGCGCTCTATCCCCTGCTGAAGTTACTACCCTTTACAACTACGAAAACGAACCTTATTCAGAGGATAGTGGAAACTGGGTCAGCTTCCTCTCAAGCAATCTGCCAACAAATTCTCTCTTCTACTCATCTTTAGCGGCAAATACCAACTTCGCCTCCGCGCTGGCGAATACATTCACTTCAAATCCGAACATATACGGGCTTTTTGTCGGGCCACAAGGGCCCGCTGGAGCAACCGGTGCGACCGGTCCTCAGGGGCAGACGGGGGTTTTTGACACGACTGTTTTGACCAACACGGTATTTCTCCAATCCCTAGCAACTAATCAGGTTTTCATTAACGCACTAGTAAAGAACCCAGGGTTTCTTGCTACCCTTTCCCAATCGCTTACAAGCACGAATACAAACTATGGAATTGCAAGCAAGGCGGTGCAGACCATTTCCTTCGCAACAATCCCGCCACTGAANNACCTACTATTGCGCTAATCCTGCCATTGGACAAATCTCAGGCGATGTCTTGCAGCTCACTGGTCAGGGAACAACTACGATTACGGCAACCCAAGCGGGAAACCAGTATTATAATTCCGCCGATGCAACCCAGTCTCTGGTGGTTCACTAATGAATAGAGTCAATTCCTGATAGCCGCGCAAATACCGAAAAAATCACTTTTATTTTCCAGTTTAAACAGAGCGCTTGCGGCTAGTGAATCACAAGCGATAGTTGAACAATGGCCANNGGGCTGCACGGATCTGACTTCAATCGAAGAGGCGCTGGCAAGGTCGGCCTTCTCCCAACAATCACTTGTGGGAGCTGTCATCGCCTCGGGAGCGGTTCCAGAAAATGATTTTCTCAAGGAGCTCGCGGCCTTACTCCGCATGGAGTGGAGGGAAGAGAGTGAGCTGACGCCCATGGCCAATGTCAGAACGCTCTTTCCCGCACGACTCGCCCTTGGGTTCCAGATTCTTCCGGAAGCTAAGCCAGAAACAGCAGGAGGAGAGGAAGAACAGTCCAATGAACTCCGTCTTCTGATCTGGGATCCCTTCGATCACGCAGCCTGGCAAGCTGTCTCCCATCATCATGCCGGCCCCGTCCGCCTCGTCATGACGACCCGACGACGTCTGACCGAAGCGGTCAAAACCTCTTTCGGCGTCGGGGCTGAAACATTTGAGGAGCTTCTAGAGGGACGCGATGAGGAAGCCTTTACCGAGAAAGAGGAGGTCAATGTGCTTGATGGGGAGGATCCCGAGGCCTCCGTGATGAAGTTTGTGAATCAAATTCTCAGGGAGGGATTACATCAGGGGGCGACCGACATACATTTTGAACCGCTAGGACACGATCTTCGTATACGATATCGAATTGACGGGGTGCTGCATGAAGCACCGGTGCCGCCGCAGATCCGGATCCTTCAGGATTCGGTCACCTCCCGGCTCAAGATCATGTCCTCTTTGGACATCGCGGAGAGGAGGCTTCCGCAGGACGGTCGCATCGCGCTGGAACACAAGGGACGACCCATCGATGTCCGCGTCGCCACAATTCCCTGCGTCCATGGCGAGAATGTCAGCCTCCGCTTGCTCGGTCAGGAACAGTTCGACTTTGCGCGGCTGGGATTGGAACCGGCCATCGAGAAGAGCATCCGTTCTCTTATCTCCATTCCGAACGGCATCGTGCTGGTGACCGGGCCAACCGGTTGCGGCAAGAGCACTTCGCTCTACACGTTCCTCAGCTCGCTGAACGTGAAGGAGCGGCGCATTGTCACGGTCGAGGATCCGGTCGAGCACAAGATTGATGGAGTCATCCAGATCGCTGTGAAGCCGGAAATCGACCTCACCTTCGCCAGCGCGCTGCGGAGCATTCTCCGAGGTGATCCAAATGTCATAATGGTCGGCGAAATGCGCGATGTGGAGACCGTTGACATCGCCATCCGCGCTGCGCTGACAGGCCATCTTGTATTCAGTACACTGCACACCAACGATGCGGTCGGCGGCATCACCCGACTACTAGATATGGGTGTGGAACCATTCCTTGTTGGCTCCTCCGTGCGTGCGTTCCTCGCCCAGCGTCTTGTGAGAAAACTCTGCCCGAAATGCTCCATGCCAACGGCGATGACCCTTGAGGAACTCCAGCGCATAGGCTTCCCAATGGATCAGGCGGCGGGGTTGCGCCAACCTGTTGGTTGTCAGTACTGCAGGCAGAGTGGTTACTCGGGACGCTTAGCAATCATGGAGATCTGCCGCATGACCCCGACCCTTCAGGATCTTCTTCAGAAGCGCGCAACCGGCACGGAACTAGCCGAGCAGGCGATCCGTGACGGTATGGTCCCGTTGCGCAAGGACGGCTGGCGCAAAGCCTCGTTGGGACTCACTTCAGTAGAAGAGGTGCTTCGGGTCACGGCAAGCGATCTGGCCGCTATCGATGAGTAAAGGGGTACTCAAGAGATCGTCGCACCAGATAGCCGTCATAGCCGACACCCATGATCATTTTCCAGATGCAGTTGGACAGAAGTTGGATGAAGCCAGCGAAATCTGGCATCTCGGAGATGTCTGCCGCACGGCGACACTTCGAAAAATCCAACGACTAGGTCCTCCCCTAACCGTCGTTCTGGGAAATAACGATCACTTTCAGCCCTGGCCGCCCGAAGTGACCCTCCAGAGGAATGGAGTAAACTTCCGTCTTATCCATATCCCTCCTTCCGCTTCAAAAATGGGGAAAACCAATGTCCTTCTTCACGGCCATACGCATGTTCCCAGAGACGAGATCATTGAGGGTGTCCGCATTCTGAATCCGGGTGCCATCTGCAGGGCAAACAAAGGCGCACCACCAAGCTATGCTTGGCTCGCGGTCACCCCTGATGGAAAAGTGGAATGGAGCATTGTACCTATTGCTTGATTGGCTCAACACAGGAGGGACTACGCAAAGAGAGAATTATTCGACTTCTTGCCGTCTCACATTTCCAGAGTTAGCTCTAAGATAGTCCCCGATGAAATTCATCAACAGATTCTGGTTCGCATCACTAGTTCCAGCTCTTATGGGCTTTGCCATGGTGACCTTATGCGTAAGGGGCTTTAAACTCTACGGTTGGAGTTTATTCATGGGATTGCCGGTCGCCATCTGTTTCATCTCCGCATTCTGCACCTCATTTCGTCGACAGGTTTCTTTATCAAGAGCCTATTGGATCTCGGTACTTTCACTAATTTTGCTGGGAGGGCTAATTTTGATATTGGGGCTTGATGGTCTGGTCTGCCTGCTAATGGCATTCCCTCTTGCCCTTGTGCTGGGACTAATTGGCGCCTTCCTAGGGTGGAAAGTTGGGACTTCATGCAATAATGGAGTCACTGCCTACCTCCCGATCCTGCTCATGCTCAGCTTTCCTTGGCTGGTTGCGTTTAATAATTCTGCTAACGCACTTCCCCCGATCCGCAGCGTCACAACCATTGTGATTGTCGACGCACCCATCGAGCGGGTCTGGCGGACTGTGCTAGCATTTCCTAAAATCACGGAGCAACCCTCGGGTGTTTTTCAACTTGGGATCGCTTATCCTCTTGACGCACATATTGATGGTTCAGGAGTGGGTGCAATCCGGCATTGTGATTTCTCAACTGGCAGTTTTGTGGAACCGATTACTGTTTGGCAGGAGCCGACCCATCTAGCCTTCAATGTTTCTGCCTCTCCCCCACCCATGAAAGAAATCTCGTTTTACGACCATTTGGAAGCTCCGCACCTCCATGGACATATGATTTCGAGACATGGGGAATTTCGACTTACGGAACAGGATGGAAGGGTCGTTCTGCAAGGAACAACCTGGTACACTCACTCGCTCTCACCTCAATGGTACTGGGGTCCAATTTCTGATTGCCTTATCCATCAGATTCATCAACGGGTTCTCTATCATATCAAACGTGTTGCTGAATCAACATGAAGAGGAAATTTTTCGCCAAACCCATCATAATACTTCGATAATATACTCCGCGAGAATATGCCCTGCTTCGGTGTGATCCTTCGCTGGTTGCTTGCCGGCATTTGCGTGGGTGCTTTTGTCATGTTAATGAACCGGGCAACTGGGAGCGATTTCGTTCCGGCAGCAGCCGAAGTCATTCTTGCCATGCTGGCCTTGGTCAGTTCCGTGTTCCTGATTGTCCCAGAGACAGTGAAGCCTTTTGCCGAATTTGTGGGAGAGTGTTTCGGAAACATCTTCTTCCCAAACGCACGGTTTCAAAAGCCGCCTCTCTCGTACCTTCTGGCAAATCTATACTTCAAGGAGATGCGGTATGAAGAGGCTGTCGAAGAGTACCGAAAGATCATCCGTTACTATCCCGACGAGAGCACGGCCTATCTTGAACTGATTTCCATCTATCAGTTAACAGGCGAAACGAAACTCGCCAAAAAATATCTGAATCGATTCAAGAGACGATTCAAGCATACAAGTATAGTCAAATCGGCGCGTAAAAGGCCNNGTTCGCAGTCGAAGCCGGCGCGCATGCCGTCGCTATCCATGCTGGTCAGCAGAATCTCCCCTGCCCCACGCCGCGCGGCCTCCACAGCCCAGTCGACCGCCTGCCATGAGGTGGGGCGACGTCCTCCGTGGGTATGGACGATCCATCCACCCCTCCCATCACGACGGGCGTCAATGGCCACGACCACACACTGGGAACCGAATCCCTCTGCAGCGGCATTTATAAGGCCGGGGTCATCAAGGGCTGCCGTGTTCATGCTGACTTTGTCGGCTCCGGCAAGTAGCATCGCCCTGACATCCCCGACTTTGCGAATGCCTCCCCCAACCGTCAGGGGCATAAAACAAGCGTCGGCGGTCTTTTCCACGACCTCGCGCATCGTGGCACGTCCCTCGTGGGAGGCCGTAATGTCGAGGAAGACCAGTTCGTCGGCCCCTTGGGCATCATAAGCACGGGCACATTCCACAGGATCTCCTGCATCGCGAATGTTTTCGAAGCGCGTTCCCTTCACAACCCTCCCTCCATCGACATCGAGGCAGGGAATGATTCGTTTGCAGAGCATGGGTATACAACACTCTCAGTTTAGAGCTCTTTCGATGGAGGATACCACCTCATGGATCTCTTCGACGCGCAGACCCGGGAAGATTGGCAATGCCAAGCTTTCCCTTGATGCACGTTCGGATTCGGGAAAATCCCCGGACTGCCGCCCGAGATAGGCAAAACACTCCTGCAGATGCAGCGGCACGGGATAGTATATGGCGCATCCTATTTTATTCTCAGCAAGAAAGGACTGAACTCTGTCCCGAGTTGGCACACGAATCACATACTGGTGGTAGATATGATGATCCCTCAGTCCGCTGGTTTGATGGGGCTCCGCTGGCAGCGTCACCCTGTCGAGCAGGCCTGCCTTGGTGAATGCCTCGCGATAGATGGATGCATTGGCCCGGCGCGAGGTATTCCAGTCATCGAGAAACGGAAGTTTGGCCCGCAGTACAGCGGCCTGAATCCCATCGAGACGGAAATTTCCCCCGACGATCTTGTGAAAATAGCGTTCCTCCATGCCATGATTACGAACGCAGCGCACTTTCTCAGCCAGATCTGCATCGCGGCAGACAGCCATGCCGGCATCTCCAGCTGCACCAAGATTTTTGCTGGGATAGAAACTGAAATAAGACATTTCACTGATGAGACCTGCCTTGACAGGGCCTGTCGTGCGTGGAAAGTCGGCACCCAGTACCTGGGCCGCATCCTCGATAACCGGCACGCCACACTCGGCGGCAATTGCATTGATAGCCTCCATATCGCAGCAGGTGCCGAAGAGATGGATCGGCATGATGGCACGTAGACGATTACCCCCAGACGTGCGGAAATTTCCTTCGTCATCACGAGTCATTTTGGAGAGTACACTCCGGAGACTCACCGGCGACATCAGGAAGGACTCAGGCTCGATATCACAGAATATGATCTCAGCCCCGACCCGGTGAATACAACCTGCCGTTGCAAAAAATGTGTAGGGTGTCGTGATGACGGCGTCACCCGATCCAATGCCCTGTGCCATCAGGAGAGCCAGCAAGGCGTCGGTACCCGAGGATATGCCTATCGCATGCCCGCCACCAAGAAACGACTCTATCTCTTTTTCCAGAGCACCAACTTCAGGTCCGAGAATGTAACTGCGGTGTCGCAGCACACGCAGTGTGGCTGCTTCTAGGGCCTCATCGACCTCAGGGCCAAAACGGCTCAGGTCAAATAATGGAACAGACACGGATCAGATGGGAATGGCTTACTTTACAACACCGAACTCGGCACGACGGTTCTTGGCCCAAGCGGCATCGTTCTCCCCATCATCAACGGGCATCTCCTTACCGAAGCTGACAGTCTGAATTGTGCTTGCTTGGAGCCCCTTAGCAATAAGCGCCTCACGCACTGATAGCGCACGCTTTTCACCAAGACTGCGGTTGTATTCCTCTGTGCCGCGATCATCTGTGAACCCGGCGACAATAACTGACTTCCCGGAGCCCTTCAGCGCATCAGCCACCGCATCTATTTTCGACTGCTGATCAGGAGCGACGGAAAAACTATCATAGGGAAATTGAACCGGTGCGTATTGCCCGCGCATGACATTGGCACCCATGAAGTTCGCCCCGTCCAATCGATTTCCGGCCGCATCGCCACTCAGGGGCGTTCCATTGACATAATCACCGTCAATGCCGGCGTATTGCTTCCCCTTTTGATTGGCGCAACCGCTTAGACCGGCAACGGCAAGCAAGGTGGCGAGGGTCAGGATCNNCATTATATACAGGGATAAAAGGGCCAAAAGATCAACGCTGAAGAACATGGGTAACTCCGAATCTGCTGATCCCAGAAATACACTCCATTTGCAAACATCTGACTAATAGCATGAAGCTAGACAGCCTGTAGCATCCCCGAACGGGCCAAGCGATGCGGGCGCGCACGAGTTCGATCAGTAATCAGCCCTAACGCGTCCAGGTCGGCTCGGTGACTTTCCCAAGTCCACTGATTACGGGGATCGATTTGCCGGTAGGAACATCTAGCAGCGAAATTGTGCTTCCGTTGCTGTATATGAGATGGCGCGAATCAGCACCCCAGACCGGATTCNNAATGCGGACGGCACCAGAGGTGAGATCGAGCACCGCGATGGAAAAACCACCGCCAGAACGGACATTGAAGGCTATTCGCTGACCGTCGGGAGACCAGTTCGGCTCAGTGCAGTAGCCGAACCCGGTGGGAACCAATCGTCCCGTTCCTCCGCCCGAACCAACGCGGTAAAGTTGCGGTTCCCCAGTTTCATCACTGGTGTAGATGAGTTCAGAGTCATTGGGCGCCCAAGTTGGACTCGATGCAGCCCCACGGGTATGCGTGAGGCGCCGGGCACCTCCCCCCAGACCGACGACATAGATCTCGGGGTTGCCATCTTTGCTGACGCTACATGCGAGCAGGTTTCCGTTGGACGAAAACCGGGGGCCTGAATTTGTACCAGGAAATTTGACCAGTCTGATCCGGGAGCCAGTTGTCAGATCGATCACATAGATATCTGCATAGCCGAGTTGATAGCCCGTGTAGGCAAGACGGCGTCCATCGGGACTCAGGGAGGGGGAGACACTCAGCCCACTGTCATGGGTGATCTGCCGACGGTTTGACCCGTCATAATCAGCCATGCAGATCTCCTTATGGCCTGTGAGCGTACTGGCAAAGGCAATGGTGCTTGTGGCAATGCCCTTGTGCCCAGTGAGCATCTGCACGATGTCATCGACGAATTGATGGGCCGTACTCCGAGGGCTTCCGGTATAATTTTTAGAGAGGATCACATCTGCACCCTTCTGCACCTTACCCTGAAGCACCCCGCCCACCGAAGTGCCACTGATAGTAAACGAGGCTAGGTTGGGCGAGACTAGGGCTAACCAACCGGCCAGCTTCAAGTCATTTTGGACGACGCTGGAAACAACGCTTCCACCACTCCCTCCAATTCCAGTGAAGGCGACGTTGAGTGCGTCGCTTTTGCGGATAGTGATCGTCGGAGTCTCGTCACCTTTGAGTTGGGATATTGCAATAGCAGCGACGATAAATATTACTGCGATTGGCAATTTGGAAAGTTGGCGAACGATCATAGGGTGTTTCGTGAAAGAAGCATTGAAAGAAGTCAGGCGGAATGGCAAGCCGGCTATTGGATGAGCTTCTCCTCTATTGAGGTTCAGAGGAATAGCGTGGCCCAATAGAATAGGAACCGGGGAGTTCGAGGCGGACGGCAAACCGTTTTGCCCCTTCAAGGGCCTTCTGAACATTCGTATCCCCGACACCACCCTCGACCTCAAGGTAAAAAACATAGGTTTCAGGTTCTCCGGCCACGGGCCGTGAGACAATCCGGCACAGATTCACTCCGGCACGCGAGAAGGGTCCGAGAAAGCGGTGGAGGCTTCCCGACGTCTGAGGTAGGGCAGCCACAATGGCTGTCTTCCTTCGTTTTGCGGCATTGGTCGGTTTCAGGGGGGACTCTACGCCAAGCACGAAAAAATGAGTAATATTCAACGCTTCGGGCCGGACGGGAAATTTCAGGATCGAAAGATCATAGAGTTCCGCTGCCCCGGGTGCGGCCAGCGCACCGGATGTACGCGAAAGGGCCGCCTTTCTTGCCGCTTCCGCTGTGCTGGCACACTCCACCAGTTTTATTCCAGGGAGATTTTCCCTTATCCATTCCCGATGATGGCGTAGCGGCATCACATGGGAATAGAGCGTCCTGAGTTTACTGAACGGCGTCCCAGCGCGTCCAAGCAACGCCAGTCGCACATCCAGCGCCAGCTCTTCTCGGATAAAAACGTGACCTGTATGTTCGATCAGCAAATCGACTGTCTCGGTGATCGTGCCTCCTGAGGAATTCTCAATAGGAACGACGCCCAGTTCTGCGGCACCGGAACCGATTGCATGAACTACCTCAGTGATCGTCGCGCAGGGAAGTACGGATTTTTTTGGAAAACGCCTCAGAGAAACCAAATGGGAAAAAGTCCCCTCGGGTCCGAGATAGGCAACAGAAGTAGCAGAAGACATAACCACCATTTATGCTATGCGGGCAACCGGGCGGCAAGCGCATCCGCAGGCTTGAAGTCTGCGTGGAAATGGGGATGGGCAATCGGCTGACTTTCGCTATCTTACGATCAGGCAGGTTGCCCTGTTAGTTTCGTAATTGGCAGTAGAGTTATTCTTGATGATATTTTTGTCGATTATGGTTCCATTGCAATCCCACGTGGCATATAGGTCGAGCGTGTTGGAACTGACGTCGTTTCCAATAATCTGGCTTTTTGCGGACGAGATGATGTTTAATCCATCACCCTCATTGTTCTTGATGAAATTAGCTTGGATTGGCTTTACTCCGCCGTTTGTTGTGCCGTAGGTTCCCTGATCAAAGTAAATGCCACCCTGCTGGTTGGAGATGGCGGGCAGCACTCCTCCTTCAGTCCCTGCCAAGCACCAAAATTCGTCGAGAAGATTCCTGTATTAGTTGCCCGCCATTGACTAATCAATACTCTGCCCGACTTGAGTGCTACCAATAAGGTCGTTGGAGGAAGTTGCTGAAGCCTAAATACCGTCTCCGTTATTGGCATGTACGGACCCGTTGGTTGAGAGCCCTAGAAGTTTTCCTCTGGACTGTCACACTGGAGGCTTGGAGCGTGATGGCCGAACGCAGAGTACCTAGTCCAGAGTCACCAAGCGAGGCAACCAAGTAGGTAGGAAGTGTCTGAACTTGGGCTCCTGGCGACGGCGTAATGCCCATAAGAGCGATGATGACCGCAAGGTGATAGAGTCTGATTTTCTTTGTTGGGTTAAAATTTCTAAACCCCAGCCAAGCAACTACCTGTTGTTGTTGGAAAGCAGCCGCAAAATCGAAATATAGAGCCAGACCAGCGTGACCAAGAGTCCAAAGGCACCGTACCACTCCATGTATTTTGGAGCGGCTCCGGAGTTGGCAGATTGCTGAATAAACTCAAAGTCGATAATAAGATTGAGTGCGGCGATCACCACCACTGCTAGACTGAAGAGGAGGCCGATCTGCCCCCCGCCGAAGATCGGAAGACTGATGTGGAAAAAGGAGAAAATGAACCCGAGAAGAAAGGTCACCATGATTCCAAAAGTGGCCCCGACTACAATCTTCATGAACATCGGAGTAGCTCGCAATATATTGGCTTGGAAGAGGAATAGCATCCCAGCAAAGGTTCCGAAGGTCAGCATGACGGCTTGGAGCGTGATCCCACCTGTCTTTGCTTCGTAGGCCGCTGATATTCCCCCGACAAAAAGTCCCTCGCAAAGAGCATAGATTGGGGCGGTGACAGGTGCCCACGATTGTTTGAAAATGGTTACCATAGCCAGGATGAACCCAGCAATGGCTCCGATTGTGGCGTAGCCCATTCCCGCATTCCCATATCCACCACGTACCGCACTCCAAGTATAAGCGGCACCTACGATGGTGATGGCCAGAAGAATCGCCGTTTTGTTGATCGTTCCACGCATGGTCATTGTTCCGGAAGCTCCGGGGACAATTTCAAAATTACCGCGTTCGAGCATGGGGTTCGTAGCCATAGTGTTTGGATTTTAACCCGCTTAATTCACTTCGTCAATGGGTCTCCGAAAAGGTGAAATGAATGAGGGATAAAGTATGCCTTGAGCTTAAAAAAAGGACGACCCCGTGCGGATTTCTCCACCCGGGGTCGTTAAACCTGGCGACGTCCTACTCTCGCACAACCTATAGATGCACTACCATCGGGGCTGCAGCGTTTCACTTCCGTGTTCGG
>PLEU01000186.1:5516-5710 GCA_003136515.1 Spartobacteria bacterium | reverse complement strand
TATACCAAGACCGACGAAGCCCCTGCGCTGGCCACTTATTCATTCCTGCCCATTGTCCAAGCCTTTACAAAACATGCAGGAATTTCCGTAGAGCTTCGCGACATCTCTCTGGCAGGACGCATTCTCGCAGCCTTCCCCGAATTTCTTGCAGAGAATCAGAAGACCCCTGATGCCCTCTCTGAACTGGGTGCCCT
>PLEU01000186.1:0-5496 GCA_003136515.1 Spartobacteria bacterium | reverse complement strand
CCCCAGACCGAGAACGAGAAAGGGATTCGCTCCCGATACGACAAAATTAAGGGCAGTGCCGTCAATCCCGTCCTTCGTGAAGGTAATTCCGACCGTCGTGCACCCAAGGCCGTCAAGGAGTATGCCCGCAAACGGCCTCATTCCATGGGAGTATGGTCCCCTGATTCCAAAACGCATGTCGGCACAATGGGAAAGGATGATTTTTTCTCCAACGAAAAATCGTTGACCGTTCCCGAGGCAACCGAAGTGAAAATTGAATTTATTGGAAAGAATGGACAGAGCAAGGTCTTGAAGGAAAAGATACCGCTTAAAGCCGGGGAAATATTTGATGCCACACGGTTGAGTAAGAAGGCACTCGTGGCCTTTCTCGAGGAGCAGATTGAAAAGGCTAAAGCGGAGGGGCTACTCTTCTCCTTGCACTTAAAGGCAACGATGATGAAGGTTTCCGATCCGATCATCTTCGGGCATGCCGTGAGGGTTTTCTTCAAGGATCTCATCGCCAAGCATGGCGTGCAGTTCGCTGCGCTCGGGGTTGATTTCAACAATGGCTTTGGTGATCTCATCGCTAAAATCCAGACACTTCCTTCCGAAGAGAAAGCCGTGATCGAGGCAGATATTCGGTCGGCTTATGACAATAGACCTGCCGTGGCGATGGTCAACTCGGACAAGGGAATCACTAACCTCCACGTGCCCAGCGACGTGATCGTCGACGCCTCCATGCCTGCCATGATCCGTGCAGGAGGGAAGATGTGGGATTCCAAAGGTAAAACTGGGGACACGCTGGCGGTCATTCCCGACAGCTCATACGCAGGGGTTTATCAGGCAACGATTGATTTTTGCAAATCACATGGAGCCCTTGATCCTAGGACGATCGGCTCGGTCCCCAATGTCGGCTTAATGGCCCAGGCGGCCGAGGAATATGGCTCGCACAACAAGACCTTTGAGATTCCTGCTGACGGGGTCGTTCGTGTCACGGATGCCAATGGAAAGGTGTTGCTGGAACATACCGTCGAGGCCGGTGACATCTGGCGAGCCTGTCAGACTAAAGATGCACCGGTACAGGACTGGGTGAAACTTGCTGTTAATCGTGCCCGCGCCACCGGTGACACCGCTGTCTTCTGGCTGGATGAAAACCGCGCCCACGATACCCAGATCATTGCAAAGGTGAAGAGCTACCTGACTCAATATGACACTACTGGACTTGATATCCGCATCCTTCCTCCTGCCGAGGCGACCACTTTTACTTTAGAACGACTCGTTCAGGGTAAGGATACAATTTCAGTGACAGGAAATGTGCTGCGTGACTATCTCACGGATCTTTTTCCAATCCTTGAAGTTGGCACAAGTGCCAAGATGCTTTCCATCGTGCCATTGATGAATGGCGGAGGACTCTTTGAAACTGGGGCCGGAGGTTCCGCTCCAAAGCACGTGCAGCAGTTTCTGGAAGAAAATTATCTGCGATGGGATTCCCTTGGAGAGTTCTTTGCCCTTGCTCCCTCCCTGGAGCATATCAGTGAGACATTCAACAATGCCAAGGCCATGGTTCTCGCCGAGACCCTGGATGAAGCGACCGGTAAGTTTCTAGAAAACGACAAATCTCCCGCGCGCAAAGTTTGTAGCATCGACAATCGTGGAAGCCATTTTTACCTTGCCCTCTATTGGGCCCAAGCTCTGGCAACTCAGAATAAAGACCAGGAATTAAAAGCGATCTTTACTCCAATTGCATCCAAGCTCGCTGCCAACGAAGCCTCCATTGCGGCCGAACTCATAGCTGTTCAGGGCAAGCCAGTTGATATTGGCGGCTATTACCTCCCTGATGATGCCAAAGCCAATGAAGCTCTGCGTCCGAGCAAGACCTTTAACGAAATCCTGGCTACTTTATAATTCTGATTGGTTGTGTTCCATTTATAGGAGTGATCTCTACATCTTGCATACATATGAATTTATTGTATGACTTTATGAATAAAGAGGACGACACTCGTTTTAGAAGAGGGGATCTTGGCTGGAGTTCGTGAAGAAGTGCCTCTGTCCGGTAANNACGAGGCCGTCTCATTTTTGAGTACCATGATTGAGATGCGGAACATTACAGTGCTGAGTGCTACATTTAGGCATTGGAAAACCCTTTCCGGAGTCTTGAAAGAACTCCACTTTCCGTCTGGAAATCTCTTTTTTGATATTCGTACCGCCGCTCTCATGTTTGAGCATGGCGTCAGTGTCATCTACACAGCAGACGCAGACTTTTTTCAATTTTCAGAACTTCAAGTCATTAATCCTCTCTCCCTTTAACAAATTACCATGTCCCATCCCGCCTGCCCCGCAGGCACTCTCGACAAGGTTCTGGAACACCCCCGACAAGTGAGAGTGTTTTACCTGTGACTTTGAGTGGGTCAGACCTCCCGAGGATGATGAAATAGACACTTCTCGCGTCGTCAAGGATGCCTATGGCACCATCCTGATGGATGGGGATTTGCGTTATTCTGATTAAAGACCTGAAGCTAGGAGGTTCTTCGGTGCTCAAAGGTGGTTCGAAGTCCAAGCCGATCCGACCTGGCGATAGCGATCAGGAGATCTCCTGCAAAGTTGATGGAATAGCGGGCGGGGGCTAAAGGCCTGTTACGTCAAAAAAAGCATGAGCTTAAGTCTATCCTTTAGAGCAATTTCCGAAGCAGTGGCTCCATGTTGGAGGCCCAGATCTCGTAGCCCTCAGGATAGAGATGCACCTTGTCGAAGCCGATGCCCTGCCAACCATCTCCGACCGGCTTAAACTTTGAAAAGAGGTCGAGATAATAGACGGTGTGATTATCGGCAAAGGTCTTCAAGATCGCATTGGTCTGAGTAACCTTATCGAGGACGCTCCCTCGTGGCAGTATGCTAACAAGTATGATGCCTGCGTCGGGAAACATCTGATGCGACTTATCAACGATGGCTTTCACACCCTCTGCAATTTGCGCAGGGGATGCCGTATCAGTATCGTTGGTGCCAGCCAAGATGACGACGACCTTGGGCTTGAACTGCCGGATGTCCAGATTGTCCATTCTCCAAAGAATGTTCTCAGTGCGGTCGGCACCGACACCAAAATTCAAGGCATTGCGTTTGCCATAGTACCTCTCCCAAACCGATCTTCCGGTCATAGGAAAAGGGATGTCGTTCGGGTTCGGAAGGTAATGAAGAGTTACCTCATCGGCAACATTCCAAATGCCATTCGAGTCATCACCGAAATTTTGGGTGATCGAATCACCGATAAAGAGGATGTCACACGGCTTGCCAATCATGGCACCCACTCGTTCAATGCAACGGGCATTCCAGCGGGGATGGGCATGAAAGTTTCCGTCGCTTGGTATTGCTGTCGGCGAGGGGGGTGTCTGAGCACTAGCTGTAAAGCCCAAGCTTAACAAGAGTCCGGCACAGACGGCCAAAGTGATTGGACGAGTATTCATAAGCTTATTTATCAGCGGCCACAGTTGCGGCGTGAGCAGGGTGCACGATCAGCTCGGCATCAAGATTGACGGATTCGCCTGGGGCAAGTTTGAGATCAACGGTTTTGCTGTCGTAGTGAACCTTGGCATGGGTGCCGTTAATGCTCTTGATGGTAGCGAGGGTGAGTTTGCCAGCTTTCCATGTTTCACTGATTTCGAACCCGCCACGTGCCCGCAAGCCAGTTATCTGACCCTCCGGCCATGCGGAAGGGAGCGCTGAGAGAAGATCGATTTGTCCGGTGTGGGACTGCAGGAGCATTTCTGTCATGCCGGAGACGGCTCCGAAGTTTCCGTCAATCTGGAAGGGAGGATGGGCATCGAAGAGGTTGGGGAAGGTACCCCCCCCTGTGTCGAAACTCTGGCCATGACTACCAGGCAGACTGAGCTGATTGCTTAGGATGAGGAATGCATGGTCACCGTCAAGGAGGCGGGCCCAGAAGTTGATCTTCCAAGCTAGGGACCAACCGGTGCCAGCGTCGCCGCGCCACAGGAGGGATTGTCTGGCCGCTTTGAAGAACTCGGGAGTCTTGGCATTGATCTGGCTGCTTGGGTAGAGACCGTAGAGATGGGAGACATGCCGGTTATGATCATCCGGACTGTCGAGATCCTCGATCCATTCCTGTAGCTGTCCTCCTTTGCCCACTTTGAGGGGTGGTAACCGATTCATCGTGGCGATAGCCTGATCCTGGAAAGACTGATCAAGGCCCAATATCTTGGCTGCTTCTGCTGTCTCACTGAAGAGATCACGCAGGATCTCGTTGTCCATGGTGGGCCCTGCCGTTTGAGTCCCGTTTTCGGGTGAGTAGGAGGGGCAGGTTACAAGATAATGGTATTTAGGATGTTCCACCAAGGTGTCGAAGAAGAACTCGCACGACCCCTTCATGATCGGGTAGGCCTTCTTCAAGAAATCCTTGTCTCCGGTAAACTCATAGTGTTCCCAGAGGTGGGTGCAGAGCCAGGCTCCTCCCATTGGCCACATGCCCGTCGGGGCAAAGTCAATTGGTCCTGTGGCGCGCCAGATATCAGTATTATGGTGGGCCACCCAACCGCGGGCACCATACATCGATTTGGCCGTCCGGGCTCCCGATTGAGATATATCACTGATCAAGTTAAAGAGAGGTTCTGCGCATTCCGAAAGATTATCCGGCTCGGCGGGCCAGTAGTTCATTTCAGTATTGATATTGATTGTGTATTTGCTCTCCCATGGCGGTGTCAGCGAATCATTCCAAAGTCCCTGAAGTGTAGCTGCCTGTCCCCCTGGACGTGAGCAAGAGATCAAGAGATATCGACCAAATTGGAAGAAAAGAGCTGCAAGCTGAGGGTCCTTGCCATTGTCAAAATTCAGAAGTCGCTGGTCGGTAGGAAGAGAACTGTCGGGACCGAGAGGCAGCGTGAAGGTGACTCGATTAAAAAGCTTCTGATAATCAGCGATATGGGCATTTAGGATATCCTCGTATGAGAGAGATGCTGCCTTCTCAAGGGGTTCCTTCGCACGTGCCACTGGATCTCCTGTGACGTCGTTCCAACTGGTATAACTCGTCGCTGCAGAGAGGAGAAGGGTAACGGAATCTGCGCCATCCACTTTCAGGCTATCATCGGTCGCCGTGACCGTACCTCCTTCATTTTTTGCAATGAGGCGGGAGTGGAATATCACCTGGCCTGTTATTCCCTGAAAATCCCCACTTCGACCTGTAACCGTCAGGGCATTGCCATCCGCACACACGACGACATTCTGTTGAGGAGAACTGAGTTTTGCGTTGAAGCTTATACTTCCGGGTTTATCCGCACTGAGATGCACGACGATCGTCTGGGCTGGCGCGCTAGAAAAAACCTCGCGGGTATAGGTGACACCTCCCATCTTGAATGTAGTGGTGGCAATTGCAGTGCTGAGGTCGAGAGAGCGCTGGTAGTCGGTAATTTTTCCATCTGTTACAGGAAATGTCAGATTGAGATCGCCGAGTGTCTGGTAGGGCATCTGCTTGACAGGCACTGACATGGCCCCCGCGTTGATGAGATTGAT